>DASSWY010000090.1:0-2796 GCA_035704325.1 Microcella sp.
CGCGATGCGGGCACGTCGACGGTCGCCGGCGGATTCTCGAACTGCGGCACGCGCGAC
This sequence comes from Microcella sp., assembly GCA_035704325.1. Classification (GTDB taxonomy): domain Bacteria; phylum Actinomycetota; class Actinomycetes; order Actinomycetales; family Microbacteriaceae; genus Microcella. The sequence continues at coordinate 58 of DASSWY010000090.1, forward strand.
CTCCTCACGACTCCGCCACGATTGTGCCACGAGGCTGGTGAGCCGCTCTCACCGTAGACTGGAGCGCCGTGCGGCTGCCGACGGCCGACGCATCCCAGGAGCATCTGTGACCGACGAGACCTACGACTTCGCCCGCATCCAGCAGCGCTGGCTGCCCGTGTGGGACCGCATCCGCCCGTTCGCGACCGACGACGAGGCAGACACGCGGCCGCGCAAGTACGTGCTCGACATGTTCCCGTACCCGTCCGGCGACCTCCACATGGGCCACGCGGAGTCGTACGCCTACGGCGACGTGCTCGCGCGCTACTGGCGCCAGCAGGGCTTCAACGTGCTGCACCCGATCGGCTGGGACTCCTTCGGCCTGCCCGCCGAGAACGCGGCCATCAAGCGCGGCGCCGACCCGAAGGCGTGGACCGAGGCGAACATCGATCAGCACAAGCGGTCGATGCGCACGTACGCCACCGCGTTCGACTGGGATCGCATCCTCCACACCTCCGACCCGTCGTACTACAAGTGGAACCAGTGGCTCTTCCTCGAGCTCTACAAGGCGGGGCTGGCCTACCGCAAGCCGTCGAACGTCAACTGGTGCCCGAACGACCAGACGGTGCTCGCGAACGAGCAGGTCATCGACGGCCGCTGCGAGCGCTGCGACACCCCGGTCGTGAAGAAGAAGCTCACGCAGTGGTACTTCAAGATCACCGACTACGCCGACCGCCTGCTCGACGACCTCAACCAGCTCGAGGGCCGCTGGCCCGAGAAGGTGCTGCGCATGCAGCGCAACTGGATCGGCCGCTCCGTGGGCGCCGAGGTGGAGTTCGAGATCGAGGGGCACCAGGGCACGGTGCCGGTCTTCACGACGCGCCCCGACACGCTCTACGGCGCGACCTTCATGGTCGTCGCGCCCGACTCCGACCTGGCTGCAGAGCTCGCCGCGGGCGCTGACCCAGAGGTGCGGATGCGGTTCCAGGCCTACCTGGACGAGGTCGGCCGAATGACGGAGATCGACCGCCAGAACACCGAGCGCGTCAAGACGGGCGTCGACCTGGGCCGCTTCGCGATCCACCCGCTCACGGGCGAGAAGCTGCCCGTCTGGGCGGCCGACTACGTGCTGGCCGACTACGGCCACGGCGCGGTCATGGCCGTGCCCGCGCACGACCAGCGCGACCTCGACTTCGCGCGCGTGTTCGACCTGCCCGTCAAGGTGGTCGTCGACACGAACGCGGCAGTCACGGGCGTCATGCCGGTCATCCCGCTCGACGAGGACGGCAACGCCGTGCTGCCGGACGAGCTGCCCGAGCTCGACCCGAAGACCACCGGCGAGGCGCTCACCGGCGACGGCCGGCTGATGAACTCGGGCGAGCTCGACGGGCTCTCGAAGCAGCACGCGATCACCCGCATGGTGCAGCTGCTCGAGGCGAAGGGCGTCGGCCGAGCCGCGAAGTCCTACCGCCTGCGCGACTGGCTCGTGAGCCGCCAGCGCTACTGGGGCACGCCCATCCCCATCATCCACACCGCCGACGGGCAGGAGGTGCCGGTGCCGCTCGAGCAGCTGCCCGTCACGCTGCCCGACTCCGCCGGCCTGGATCTGAAGCCGAAGGGCACGAGCCCGCTGGGCGCGGCCGAGGCGTGGGTGAACGTGCCCTCGCCGATCGACGGCAGCCCGGCCAAGCGCGACGCCGACACGATGGACACGTTCGTCGACTCGTCCTGGTATTACCTGCGGTTCCTGAGCCCCAACGACGACACGCAGGCGTTCGACCGCCGCCAGGTCGAGCGCTGGGCGCCCGTCGACCGCTACGTCGGCGGCGTCGAGCACGCGATCCTGCACCTGCTGTACGCGCGCTTCATCACGAAGGTGCTCTTCGACCTCGGCCACGTGCCGTTCACGGAGCCGTTCGAGTCGCTGCTCAACCAGGGCATGGTGATCCTCGACGGCGCGAAGATGTCAAAGTCGAAGGGCAACCTCGTCACGCTCTCGGAGGAGCTCGAGCGCTTCGGCGTCGACGCCGTGCGCTTGACGAGGTCGTTCGCGGGCCCGCCCGAGGACGACATCGACTGGAAGGACGTCAGCCCGACCGGCGCGCAGAAGTTCCTGGCGCGCGCGTGGCGACTGTCGAAGGAGCAGCTTGCGAAGCCCGGCGCCGACCCGAAGGCGGGCGACCGCGCCCTGCGGCGCGAGACGCACAAGTTCCTGGCGGATGCGCCGGGTCTCGTCGAGGGCCTGAAGTTCAACGTCGTCGTGGCGCGCCTCATGGAGCTCACGAACGCGACGCGCAAGGCCGTCGACTCCGGCCCCGGCGCCGCCGACCCGGCGGTGCGCGAGGCGGTCGAGACGATCGCGCTCGGCCTGTCGCTCTTCTCGCCGTACACGGCGGAGGACATGTGGGCGAACCTGGGCCACGAGCCGTCGGTCGCGAACGCCGGCTGGCGCCAGCCCGACCGCTCGCTGCTGGTCGAGCAGACGGTGACGGCGATCGTGCAGGTGAACGGCAAGGTGCGCGATCGGCTCGAGGTCGCCGCGCACATCACCGACGCCGAGCTCGAGCAGGCGGCGCGCGAGCTGGCGGGCGTCACGCGCGCGATCGGCGACGCCGAGATCCGCAAGGCGATCGTGCGCGCGCCGAAGCTCGTGAACTTCGTGATCGGCTGATCCCGCCGGTCGAGTAGGCCCGCAGGGCCGTATCGAGACCCCGAAGGCCCGGCCCTCCACAGCCGGGCCTTCGTCGTCGCCGCGCCCCG
>DASSWY010000132.1:0-5232 GCA_035704325.1 Microcella sp.
CACGCATGACGGTGTCGCGGTGCAGAGTCTCGTGCTCACCGGCAACGGCGCCCGCATGCGGGGGCTGCCCGCGACGGTCGCGCATTCCACCGGCATCAACGTCGTCGCCCCTGAACCGTTCGCGCGGGTGCGCATGCCGAAGTCTTTGGCCGGGTTTGGAGTGTCTGAAGCTCTGCGATGCGGCACCGTGATCGGCCTCGCGATGGGAGCAGCATCATGAGCCGCAAAGAAGAACCCACGATGGTGATTGGCGCCATGCCGCGCGCCGATCTGCTTCCCATCGCTGTGAAAGAAGCGATTAAGCGCCGCCCGATCGTGCGGCGACTCATCGCCCTCGTCGCGTTGGTTTTGGTGCTGACCCTCGCGGGCGTAGCCGGAGCGACGTTCCTGTCGCTCGCCGCACAACAGGCGCTCGCTAAGGAACAGGCTCGTTCAGAACAGCTTCTCGCTCAACAACTCGAATTCGCGGATGCGCGCGCGGTGGCCGGCGAGGTAGACGAAGCGATCGCAGCGCGTCAAGCCGCCACGCAAACAGAAATCGATTGGAACGCGCTGATCGTCGAAATTCGACAGACGTTGCCACCGGGTCTCGTTCTCCAAAGCATCGGCGGCCAGACCCAGACCGTTGGCCAAGATGAGGAGGCTCCGCTTCGTCAAGACTCGGTCGCGAGCTTCCGAATCACCGCAAATAGCCCCACGGTGCCCGATGTCGAGACATGGCTCGCGAACCTCGAATCGGTTCCGGGGTTTGCCGGAATCGCCCCGCCCGTCAGCGTCAGCGGTAGCGAATCAGCCACGTACACCGTGACGCTGGAGTTCCTCGTCGATGAGACCGTTTTCCTCGAGCGATTTGCACCGGCAGACGACGCAGGTGGCGACGCCGAGGCCGAGACCGAAGGGGAGGGCTAGCCCATGTCCACACTGCGCATCTGGATACTCGGTGTAGTGGTCGTCGCGATTGCGATCATCGGGCTTGGGTACTTCCTCGGTATCGCGCCTCGCCTAGCCGATGCGGCCGCCGCCGACGCAGAGCGGCAGAACGTCGAGATCGTCAACGCAGGGTACGAGGCGACGCTGGTCGAGTTGCAGGCGCTCGCAGAGAACCTTCCCGCGCTCGAAGCCGAGCTGGCAGACCTGCGGGTATCGATCCCTGACGAGCCGGGCCTCTCGCCATTGCTCGGTCAGCTCAGCGCGCTCGCGGCTGCCGCCGGCGTCGAACTGAACGACGTGACCGCGAGCCCACCCGCGCTGTTCCCAGCGGAGGCCCTTGAGGGATTCCCGATCGATGCCCTGGTCGTTCTTCCGGTCAGCATCAGCGCAACCGGAACAGACGTTGCTCTCAGCGACTTTCTCGAGTCCGTTCAGTTCGGTGATCGTTTGGTTTTGGTTGAACAGTTCGATATTTCGGGCGCACCAGATTCGAGTCGAGGCACGATTCAAGGCTTTGTCTTCGTCGTCCCGCCCGAGGGTGCCTCCCTCCCGACCGAGGAGGCCACCGGCGAAGCGCCGGCCGACGGCGCTCCGATCGAGGAGGCACCGGCTGACGAGGCGCCAGCCGAGGGCTAGCTGAGCGCTGGCCGTGCACGACATGAGTGGGCGGGGTGTCATTGCTAGGGTGAGCGGGCCGATCTACGGAGGTTCGCCATGAGTAATGACACCCCCACCCCGGGTTCACACGACCGCACTGAGCCGAACGAGTCGGCCACGCCCACCATCGAGCAGCCCGCCGACCCGGTTACCCCCGAGGCGCCAGCCGCCACCACCGAGCCTGAACCCCTCCGCGAGCCCGAGCCCCACGCGGCAGAGCCTGCCCACCCGGCCAGCGAGTCGGCGACGATGGCCGCCGCCCCGCCCGCGTACCCCACGAACGACACGGCTGCCCGCACCGACGACACCGCGACGACGCGCGTCGATGAGGTGCCGCCGACCGCAACCGAGGCCGACACGCCCACGAGCGACACGACGACGACAACGACCGCCGCGGCACCGACCCCGACCGTCGTCTACGTCGACCCACCGGCGCGCCCCAAGAAGCGGGGCACCCGCGGCGTCGGCATCGCCGTTGTGCTCCTGGCCACCGGTATCTTCGCCATCCTCTACGCGCTTGCGACGATCGCTCTCGCTCTCGCGCTGCGCCCCGACGGGCTCGACGGCTTCGTTGACTACCTCGCCTCCGCCCCCTTCTTCGTTCCCGTGCTCGTCTTCGCGGGCGCTCACCTTCTGCTCGTCCTGATCGCCAACCGCGCCGGCTGGTGGATGCACGTGCTCGGCGGTTTCCTCGTCGCCGTTCTCGTCTGGGTCGCGTTCCTCGGCGCAGCGGTCATTGCCGCCGGAGCACTCGGCGCCTCTGTGGCCGATCAGCAAGCGGTCGTCCTGCAGCAGTTCGTGAACCCGCTCGGCATCATCGCGGCCGTCTTGGCGCGCGAAATTCCCATCTGGGTGGGCGGCATCGTGTCCCGTCGCGGCCGCACGCAGGCGGCGCGGAATGCTGAGGCGCAGGAGGCGTACGAGCGCGATCTCGCCGCGCACCGCGCATCCGTCGCGCCGCAGGCGCCCACCCGCTGACGAGCACCAATACGGCGACGCACGCACAGCATCCGGCGCGTTTGACCGGGGGATGCCCCCCGCGTATCCTTGACCGCGTGTGTGCATTTGCGCGCGCCTGTGCTGTGCCGCGAAACCGGCGCCGGGCGGCGTGAGCAGAAGCTCCCACACCGGGTCCCTCGGCTCCGCGTTACGACGCGGTGATCCCAGATACCCCCACGGCATACCCGCCGCTCAGGGTCGTCCAGGCTCTGGCGGGTTTCGCGTGAGGCCGGTGCGTGACACCACGTACCGGCGAAACCAAACCGCAACCGCTGTCACCGTGCAGCTCAGCAAGGAGCATTGTGCCCACTATTCAACAGCTGGTCCGCAAGGGTCGGTCGCCGAAGGTCGTCAAGACCAAGGCCCCGGCGCTGAAGGCCAACCCGCAGCAGCGTGGCGTGTGCACCCGTGTGTACACGACCACCCCGAAGAAGCCGAACTCGGCGCTCCGCAAGGTCGCCCGTGTGAAGCTCTCGAACGGCACCGAGGTCACCGCCTACATTCCGGGCGAGGGCCACAACCTGCAGGAGCACTCGATGGTGCTCGTGCGCGGCGGCCGTGTGAAAGACCTTCCCGGCGTTCGCTACAAGATCGTGCGCGGCGCGCTCGACACCCAGGCTGTCAAGAACCGCAAGCAGGCGCGTAGCCGCTACGGCGCGAAGAAGGAGAAGTAATGCCTCGCAAGGGTCCCGCGCCTAAGCGCCCCGTCGTCGCAGACCCGGTCTACGGCGCCCCGATCGTTAGCCAGCTCGTCAACAAGATCCTCCTCGACGGCAAGAAGGGCCTCGCCGAGCGCATCGTTTACGGTGCCCTCGAAGGCGTCGGTTCGAAGAGCGGTCAGGATGCCGTTGTCGTTCTCAAGAAGGCTCTCGACAACGTGCGCCCCACCCTCGAGGTGCGGTCGCGTCGTGTCGGTGGCTCGACCTACCAGGTGCCCGTCGAGGTCAAGCCGCACCGTGCGAACACGCTCGCGCTGCGCTGGCTGACCTCGTACGCCAAGGCTCGTCGCGAGAAGACGATGACCGAGCGTCTGATGAACGAGATCCTCGACGCGTCGAACGGTCTCGGTGCCGCGGTCAAGCGCCGCGAAGACACGCACAAGATGGCCGAGAGCAACAAGGCCTTCGCGCACTACCGCTGGTAACACCTTTTCGGTTGGGCGGGCCGCGACCCGCGAGCCCGCCCACCCACCCGCCTCACAACCATCCGGAGGAATCCCGTGGCACTTGACGTGCTCACCGACCTGAACAAGGTCCGCAACATCGGCATCATGGCGCACATCGATGCCGGCAAGACCACCACGACCGAGCGCATCCTGTTCTACACGGGTGTGAACCACAAGATCGGTGAGACCCACGACGGTGCCTCGACGATGGACTGGATGGCGCAGGAGCAGGAACGCGGCATCACCATCACCTCGGCTGCCACCACCTGCTTCTGGAACGGCACCCAGATCAACATCATCGACACCCCCGGCCACGTCGACTTCACGGTCGAGGTCGAGCGTTCGCTGCGCGTGCTCGACGGCGCCGTTGCAGTCTTCGACGGCAAGGAGGGCGTTGAGCCCCAGTCCGAGACCGTCTGGCGTCAGGCCGACAAGTACGACGTTCCCCGCATCTGCTTCGTCAACAAGATGGACAAGCTGGGCGCCGACTTCTACTTCACCGTCGACACGATCATCAAGCGCCTCGGCGCCAAGCCGCTCGTGATTCAGCTGCCCATCGGCTTCGAGAGCTCCTTCGAGGGCGTTGTCGACCTGGTCGAAATGCGCGCCCTCACGTGGCGCGGCGACGCCAAGGGTGACGTCAAGATGGGCGCCGAGTACGCCATCGAGGAGATCCCGGAAGACCTCAAGGAGAAGGCTGAGGAGTACCGCGCTCAGCTGCTCGAGGCCGTCGCCGAGGCGTCGGACGAGCTGCTCGAGAAGTACCTGGGCGGCGAAGAGCTGACGGTTGCCGAGATCAAGGGCGCGATCCGCACGCTCACGATCAACAGCGAGGCCTACCCGGTTCTCTGTGGCTCGGCGTTCAAGAACCGCGGCGTGCAGCCGATGCTCGACGCGGTCGTCGACTACCTGCCGAGCCCGCTCGAGGTTCCCCCGACCGTGGCGCACGACCCGCGCGACGAAGAGAAGGAAATCGTGCGCAAGCCCGACGCCAAGGACCCGTTTGCGGCCCTCGCGTTCAAGGTTGCGGTGCACCCCTTCTTCGGTCGCCTGACCTACATCCGCGTGTACTCCGGCACCATCGAGTCGGGGTCGGCTGTCGCCAACTCGACCAAGGGCAAGAAGGAGCGCATCGGGAAGATCTTCCAGATGCACGCCAACAAAGAGAACCCGGTCGAAAGCGTCACCGCCGGCCACATCTACGCCGTCATCGGTCTGAAGGACACGACCACGGGTGACACCCTCTGCGACCTCACGGAGCAGGTTGTCCTCGAGTCGATGACCTTCCCCGAGCCGGTCATCGAGGTCGCCATCGAGCCGAAGACCAAGGCTGACCAAGAGAAGCTGGGCACCGCGATCCAGAAGCTCGCCGAAGAAGACCCGACGTTCCGCACCGAACTCAACCACGAGACCGGTCAGACCGTCATCAAGGGCATGGGCGAGCTGCACCTCGACATCCTGGTCGACCGCATGAAGCGCGA
>DASSWY010000284.1:0-4176 GCA_035704325.1 Microcella sp.
CTGGCGCCGGTGCCGGGCCGTGATGCCGGCGAGCGGGCATACTACGCCGACCACTACCGCTCGATCTGGTTCTTCGACGCGCGCGTCTGGCAGGAGGCCGATCTGCGCATCGTCGAGCTGCAGACCATCCACCGTCAGCGCGATGAGGCCTTCCGGCAGATGCTGTCGGCCGTGCGGCACGGCGAGGTGACGCCCGAGATTGGTCGCGCGCTCAACGAGGCGGGCGCGCGTCCCGCGCCCGATGAGGGAATCCTGACGCTCGCGAGCACCAATGCGACGGTCTCACGCATCAACGGCCGCGAGCTGGCGCGGCTCGACGGCGCACTGAAGACTGCTAAAGCCGAAGTGGTGGGCGAGTTCGGGGGCGCGGGCGGCTACCCGGCCGATGAGTCGCTGCAGCTGAAGGTCGGGGCGCAGGTCATGTTTTTGCGCAATGACACACAGGGCGACGGGGCGCCCCGCTGGGTGAACGGCACCCTCGGCACGGTCGAGCGCATCGGCCGCACCGTGTTCATCGAGGTTGACGGTGAGAGTCACGAGGTGCACCCCGCGACGTGGGAGAAGTACCGCTACACGTACTCTGCCGCCCAGAAGCGCGTGACCAAAGACGTGATCGGCGAGTTCACGCAGTTTCCGCTGCGGCTCGCGTGGGCCGTCACGATTCACAAGTCGCAGGGGCAGACCTACGACCGCGCTGTTGTTGACCTGGGGCCGCGGGCGTTCGCCCCGGGGCAGACGTACGTTGCGCTATCGCGCATTCGCTCGCTCGAGGGGCTGCACCTCGTGCGGCCGCTGCGGCCGAGCGACATCATCGTCGACGATGACGTGCGCCGCTTCATGGCCGACGTCGAGCCCGTGATCGGGCGTGAGATCGCCGCCGATTAGTGGTCGGTGTGGTCAACGCCGAACAGCGGCGCGTCGGTTCGCTGTTCGGCGGCAGGCGCGTCAGCCGGCGCCGCTGGGGGCGCGGGTTGTTCGGCCGCGGGCGCTGCGGGCTGCTCGGCAGCCGCCGGAGCCCACGTCGCGAAGCCGGCGGCGAGCATCCCGCCCCCGACGAGCGCAACGGTGACGGCGAGAGCCGAGAGGATGAGCGCGCGGCGGCCCGGCCGACCCGATGTACGGGCGGGCCGCCGCGCGGCGACGCGGCTCGTGAGCGCAACCCCCGAAGCGCTGACGAGTCCGACGATGCTCACGATGCCGAGTGCGCCGACGACCGGGTTGGCGAAGCTCCCCAGCTCCGCGAGGTCGAAGACGAGGCCCGCGAGCAGCAGGATCCCCCAGATGAGAGCGGGCGCGATCAACAGCACGACGATGGTCGTGGTGGTCGTCGATGCGACGGCGAACGCCGGGCCCCCGCCCGGTGCACGCGTGGTGACAGTGCTCGGGCCCCCGCCCGGCAGTGTCTGCGATATCGACGACATGTGCGCCTCCTCTCGCACAGTGTTCGGCGTCGCTGCACAAAAGGTTTGCTGACAGCTTGCTGAGAGTGGCAAGCGAGCGAGAAGCAGGGAGCCCACGAGGGGCGAGCGGAGGGGATGACGGGAATCGAACCCGCGCTATCAGCTTGGGAAGCTGAAGTTCTGCCATTGAACTACATCCCCGCGGTGCCCTCTTAGTCTACCCATTGCTCGCTAGGCTGGCCCCATGCTGCTGAGCGACCGCGACATTCGGGCAGAACTCGACTCGGGCCGCGTCGGCCTCGACCCGCTCGACCTCTCGATGGTGCAGCCGTCGAGCGTCGACGTGCGGCTCGACAGCATGTTTCGGCTGTTCGACAACCACAAGTACCCGTTCATCGACCCGGCCGAAGACCAGCCCGAGCTGACACGCCTCGTCGACACGAAGCCGGGCGAGCCGTTCATTCTGCACCCGGGCGAGTTCGTGCTGGGCGCCACCTACGAGCAGGTCACCCTGCCCGACGACATTGCGGCGCGCCTCGAGGGCAAGAGCTCACTCGGCCGCCTGGGCCTGCTCACCCACTCGACGGCCGGCTTCATCGACCCGGGCTTCACGGGGCACGTCACGCTCGAGCTCAGCAACGTCGCCACCCTGCCAATCAAGCTCTGGCCGGGCATGAAGATCGGGCAGCTCTGCTTCTTCCGCCTGTCGTCGCCGGCCGAGAACCCGTACGGCACGGGCAACCACCTCAACCGCTACCAGGGTCAGCGCGGCCCGACCGCATCGCGGTCGTTCCAGAACTTCCACCGCACCGAAATCACGCGCGACCAGTAGGGGCCCGCTCGCCGAGGGCGGGCATCCGTATCGGGGCGACGCTACGCGGCGCGCCCCTCGATGAGAGCGTTAATGCGGTCAATGAGGTCACGCGAACTAAACGGCTTCACGATGTAATCGTCTGCGCCGGCGGCCATCGCCCGGTCGACGTCGCTCTGCTGCGAGCGCGCCGTCAGCATCAGCACCTTGATCTGGTGCTCGGGGTCGGATGCGCGGATCTCTTCGCAGACATCGATTCCGTCGCGACGCGGCATCATCCAGTCAAGAACGACCAGGTCGGGCTTTTCGGTGGCGACGAGAGTGAGCCCCTCTTCGCCGTTGGTGGCGCTCACGACGTCGTGCCCGGCGCCCCGTACTCGGTTTTCGAGTAGGAGGAGAACGTCGGGCTCGTCTTCAACGATCAGAATGCGCGCCATCATTCCCTCTTTTCCCCTCACACCTTAGTCTCAGAACGGGGCCAACAACGGGGAGACCCCCCGTAATGGGGAGGATTGACGTGGGCTTCACAACGGCAGTGTGGTCGGCCTCTCCCGCCGTGCGCCGCACGGCGATCGCGCTGCTCCTTCTCGCCGCCGGTGTCGTGAGCTTTTACTCGGTCGAGTTGCGGCCCGTTGGCGCTGCCATTGCCGCCTGGTGGCCAGCCGCTGGCTTCGGTGTGGCGGCGGTTCTTGCCTCGCGCGGCACCCGGCTTGCCGCCGCTAGTGGGCTCTTGGTTGTGGCCATGGCGGCCAACGTCGTGTCGGGCCGTGAATGGGGCCTCACGCTCGGCTATGGCGTGGCGAACGCCGTCGAGGTCTGGGTGGTCGCGTGGGTGCTGACGCGGGGCACTTCCGTCGCGCGCCTCGACGGCGTGCGCGACATCGCGAGGTTCCTCGTCGCCTGCGCTGCGGGCGCAATCACGATCGGTGTCATCGGCGCGGTGGCGGCGGCGGTGACGGTCGGCCAACCGCTCGAGGTCGCGTTCTTCTCTCTGGTCGCGTCGCACTTCTCGGCGCTCGTCGTTGTACTGCCGCTGTTCCTCCTGTCTCCACGCACGCATCATGGCCGCGTATCGGTGCTCGAGGTGGTTCTGCAGGTGACCGCGCTGATCGGCCTGACGTGGTTTGTCTTCATGCCAGACAGCGTGCTGCCAACGAGTTACTTGCCGCTTGCCGCTGTGCTGTGGGCAGCGTTCCGTCTGCCCACCGTGGTGGTGGCATGTGAACTGTTGTTTCTGGCATCCGCGGCGACCATTCTCACGGTCCTCGGCGGCGGACCCTTTGCGCCGTTCATCGCATCGGGTGAGCGAACGACCGTGCTGTTGCTGCAGGGCTTCCTCATCGTGCACGCTCTCGCCGCCCTCTTCGTGTCGGGGGCTCGCAATGACTGGGGTCGCGCGCTCGTGCGCGTCGAGGCGCAGGAGGAGCTGTTGCGAGACGGCATCGTCAACGCCGACTCGGGCATCGTGATCGCCGAGCTCACCGATCAGTCGCGTCTGGTGATTCGCGGCATCAACCAGGTGGCTCTCGACGCGTTTGGCCTCACCAAAGCGCCGGTGGCGTGGTTCACGGAGGGAATCCTGCTCGCGCCCTCGCAACCCGTGCTCGGCAACCGCGAGCTCGACGCCCTGCTGCGCAAGCAGCAACCGGGCGAGGTCGAGCTGCAGCGCGGCAATCGACGGTTCGACGCCTCCGTTTCAGTGCGCACCCTCGGGCGGGGAACCGCGATTGTGACCGTCGTCATCAGCGATGTCACGCGCCGCCAAGAGCGTGAAGACGCTGCGGTGCAGTCGCTCGCCCGCCTGCACGACCTCAACCGGCAGAAAGACGACTTCATCGCCGCTGTCAGCCACGAACTGCGCACCCCCGTGACGGCGATTATGGGCTTCTCTGAGCAGCTCGTCGATGAGCCCCTGTCGCACGAGGCGCTGCAGGCCGCCACCGTCATTGACCGCAACGCTCGCCG
>DASSWY010000017.1:0-2898 GCA_035704325.1 Microcella sp.
CAAGCCCCGCCGGAAGGGCCGGCTGCACGCCGTCGTCGACGGGGGCAAGCGGATGCTCGGTGCGGGCGAGCACGAGAACGCGGCGGCCCGCTTCGGCGAGCGCCGTCGTGCGCCCGAGCGTCTCGGCCGTCAGCTCGGCGCCCGCCGAGTCGGCGAGCACGATGTCGGGGGCGCCGATGACCCACGTGCCGGCGGCGCGCGCGTCGTCAAGCTGCAGGGCGCTCCACTTGCGATGGGAGGAGAAGTCGATGCGGGCGACCGGCTCAGCCATGCCGTCGCCGGGGTAGGGCTCGCGCAGGGCCGCCGCGGTCGCGTTGGCCTGCGGGTCGGCGCCCACGGCGGCGAGTGCGAGGCGCCAGTCGTGGCCCGAGGTGGCCAGCGCGGGGTCAGCCGCGGCGAGCGCCCGGCCCACCGGCTCGACCTCGTCGAGCACGAGCATGCCTTCGGTGAGGGTGCCGGTCTTGTCGAGGCAGAGAATGTCGACGCGGGCGAGCCCCTCGACGGCGGCGAGCTCTTGCACGAGCACCTGCTTCTGCGACAGCTTCACGGCGCCGACGGCGAGCGAGACGCTCGTCATGAAGACAAGTCCCTGCGGAATCATCGCGATGAGACCGGCGATCGCGCCGACACTGGCCTCGCGCCAGGTGCCGTTCTCGATGGCAACGGCCCAGCCGCCGAGCGCCTGCATCTGCCCGTTGATGGCGATGAGGCCGACCGGCACGAGCAGCCAGCTGATCCACTTAATGACGCGGGCGAGCGCCTGCCGCAGCTCAGAGTTGACGAGGCTGAATTGCTTCGCCTCGGCCGTGATCTTGGCGGCGTACGAGTTGGCGCCGACGCGGATCACTCGGGCTAGCCCGCGGCCGCCGACGATGGTTGAGCCGCTCAGCAGCTCGCGGTCGACGGGCGCGTTGATGGCGTCGGCCTCGCCGGTGAGCAGCGACTCGTCGACCTCGAGAGCGTGCGCCTCGATGACGACAGCGTCGGCGGCGACCTGGTCGCCGGCGCCGAGCACGAGCACGTCATCCATGACGATGCGGGCGATCGGGATGCTCGTGGGCGCGCCGTCGCGCAGCACGGTCGCGTTCGGTGCGTTCAGCACCGCCAGCCGGCTCAGCGTTAGCTTCGCGCGGAACTCCTGCCCGACCCCGATGAGAACGTTCGCGATGACGAAGACGCCGAAGAGCGCATCCTGCCAATAGCCGAGCACGAGCAAGAGGATGAAGCAGCCGCCGACCACCGCGTTGAACAGGGTGAAGAGGTTCGCCTGCATGATGCGCCAAAACGAGCGGCCGGTGCTCGAGGGCATCGCGTTGCCGAGCCCCTGCGCGAAGCGGTCGCGGGCCTCGGCGTCGCTGAGTCCGCGCGTGGCGGTGACCACGGGCGCATCGACATCGGCAGGCCGGGGATCAGCAAACGCGGGCTCGGGGGCGGCCGCGGAGGGCGTGGCGTTCTCGCTCGTCACGCCGCGAGCCTACCGGCGAGGCTTTCTCGACCCGGTGACGTCACGGCATCCGCTGGGTATTCCGGGGGTTAACCCCCGACGACGGCTCTGAGTCTGCGGTGACGGGTGGTCATCTGTACGCCGCCGTGGAGGCGTGCGGCTCATGAATCAGCCCGCCGCCTTCGTGCTGTTCCTGGTCACAGCTGCCGTTTTCTTCTACGTGCTCTACGTCGTCATCCGCTGCGCTGTCGCGGGCGGCATTCGGGATGCGCGTGAGGCTTCCGCGTCGTCGCCGACGCCCGCGACGCATGAATCGTCAGAACCGATCGCCGGCGCGTAAGGCCTGCGGCTCTGACCGTCGTCAGTGGCCGACGACGGCGCCGAAGCGCTCGGGCAGCGTGTGGCGGTGAGCGGCGGCCAGCTCAGCGTGCGACAGCGTGAAGCGGTCTTGCACGTCGAGGCCGTCAATCTCGCCGTCGGTAACGCCGATACGGGTGACGGTGACGAGGCGACCCTCGCAGAGCCCGCGGAATTTGACGTCGTCTTCCCGCGCGACGGAGACGAGCATCCGGGCGCCTGATTCGGCGAACAAGGCGGCGGTTGCGTCGATTCCGTCGCGCTCCATGAGCTCGGTCAGCCACACGCGGGCGCCGATGCCGAACCGCAGCACGCCCTCGGCGAGGGTGGCGATGAGTCCGCCGTCGCTGAGGTCGTGGGCGCTCGTGACGAGTCCCTCTTCGGCGGCGGCCGCCATGAGCCCGGCGAGGTTCTTCTCGGCGGCGAGGTCGACCTGCGGCGGCACGCCGCCGAGGTGGTCGTGCACGACGCCCGCCCAGGCTGAGCCGTCGAGCTCGTCGCGCGTGACGCCCAGCAGGTAGAGGTTCTCGCCCTCGTCCTGCCAGCCCGACGGCAGGCGGCGGTCGACGTGGTCGATGACGCCCATGACGGCGACGACGGGGGTCGGGTGAATCGGCACGTCGCCGGTCTGGTTGTAGAACGACACGTTGCCGCCCGTCACCGGAATGCCGAGTTCGAGGCAGCCGTCGGCGAGGCCCTCGACGGCGCGGGCGAACTGCCACATCACCTCGGGGTTCTCGGGGCTGCCGAAGTTCAGACAGTCGCTGACCGCGCGGGGGTTCGCTCCGGTGGCCGCGACGTTGCGGTACGCCTCGGCGAGCGCGAGCTGCGCGCCGGCGTAGGGGTCGAGCTGGCAGTAGCGGCCGTTCGCGTCGGTGGCGAGGGCGACGCCGAGCCCGCTCTCTTCGTCGATGCGGATCATGCCCGCATCGTCGGGCATCGCGAGCGCCGTGTTGCCCATGACGTAGTAGTCGTACTGGTTCGTGATGAGGCTCGCGTCGGCCTGGTTCGGGCCGCCGAGCACGGCAAGCGCCTGGGCGCGCAGTTCAGCATCGTCGGATGCGCGGGGCAGATCGCGCGCGGAATCCGCGTTGAGA
>DASSWY010000071.1:0-4010 GCA_035704325.1 Microcella sp.
AGCTTGTCGATCGAGTAGGCGAGCTGTTCGGCGTTGTTGCGCACCTCGGCGGCCTCGCGGCGCTTCTTGTCTTCCTCAGCGTGCTCTTCGGCCTCGCGCACCATGCGCTCGATGTCGTCCTTCGGCAGCGACGAGCCGCCGGTGATCGTCATCGACTGCTCCTTGCCGGTGCCCTTGTCCTTCGCGCTCACGTGCACGATGCCGTTGGCGTCGATGTCGAAGGTGACCTCGATCTGCGGGATTCCGCGCGGTGCCGGCGCGATGCCGGTGAGCTCGAAGGTGCCAAGGTTCTTGTTGTCGCGGGTGAACTCGCGCTCGCCCTGGAACACCTGAATCGCGACCGACGGCTGGTTGTCGTCGGCGGTCGTGAAGGTCTCGGAACGCTTGGTCGGAATGGCGGTGTTGCGCTCGATGAGCTTCGTCATGATGCCGCCCTTCGTCTCGATGCCGAGGCTCAGGGGGGTGACGTCGATGAGCAGCACGTCCTTGCGCTCACCCTTCAACACGCCGGCCTGCAGGGCGGCGCCCACGGCGACGACCTCGTCGGGGTTCACGCCCTTGTTGGGCTCCTGACCGCCAGTGAGCTTCTTCACCATCTCGGCGACGGCGGGCATGCGGGTCGAGCCGCCGACGAGCACCACGTGGGCGATGTCGCTGACCTTGACGCCCGCTTCGCGAATCACGTCTTCGAACGGCTTCTTCGTGCGCTCGAGCAGGTCGCTCGTGAGCTCTTCGAACTTGGCGCGGCTGAGCGTCTCGTCGAGGTTCGCGGGGCCGTTTTCGGTGAGCGAGAGGTAGGGCAGCTGGATGCTCGTCGACGTCGAGCTCGACAGCTCCTTCTTTGCCTGCTCCGCGGCCTCCTTGAGGCGCTGCTTGGCGATCTTGTCGCCCGAGACGTCGACGCCGGTCGAGTCCTTGAAGCGCTTGGCGAGGTAGTCGACGACGCGCTCGTCCCAGTCGTCACCGCCGAGGCGGTTGTCACCGGCGGTCGAGCGCACCTGGATGGTCGAGAAGTCGTCGTCCTTGCCCACCTCGAGCAGTGACACGTCGAACGTTCCGCCACCGAGGTCGAAGACGAGGATCAGCTCGTCCTCCTTGCCCTTGTCGAGACCGTAGGCGAGGGCGGCCGCGGTGGGCTCGTTGATGATGCGCAGCACGTTGAGGCCGGCGATCTCGCCGGCGTCCTTCGTGGCCTGGCGCTCGGCGTCGTTGAAGTAGGCCGGAACGGTGATGACGGCGTCGGTGACGGGCTCGCCCAGGTACTGCTCGGCGTCACGCTTCAGCTTCGCGAGGATGCGCGCCGACAGTTCCTGCGGCGTGTACTTCTTGTCGTCGATCTCTTTCTTCCAGTCGGTTCCCATGTGGCGCTTGACGCTGGCGATGGTGCGGTCGACGTTGGTGACGGCCTGGCGCTTCGCGGTCTCGCCGACGAGCACCTCCCCGTCCTTCGTGAAGGCGACGACCGAGGGGGTCGTGCGGAAACCTTCTGCGTTGGCGATGACGGTGGGTTCGCCACCTTCGAGGACGGAGACGACGGAGTTGGTGGTTCCGAGGTCGATGCCGACGGCACGAGCCATGGTGGTGCTCCTTCTGGTTGTTCTGTCTGATCGGAAAGATCGTGGGGCGCGAGTGATCGCAGGGTCGAGATCAAAGGTTGAGTCGCGCAATATCAAGTTTGAGATTCGGGATGCACGCTGTCAAGTTCGCGAGTCAAAACTTGCGTCACGCTGACTCAACTCTCAGCTATTCCGCTGGCGGTGGGCGCAACCCTAGACTCGGCCGCGACGGCGTGAGACCGCCAGAAAGCAGGCCAATGATGCCCTCCACCCCCACCGCATCTCCCGCCACCCCCGTCGCGCGCTCGCGTCGTACCGCCTGGCGCGGGCCACTCGCCATCGCGGGTGTCGCGCTCTTCGCTATTGGCGCAGCCGGATGCACACCCACCGGCGAACTCGACGATGCGGCTCTGCAAGCGGCAGTCGAGGCCTATCTCGCCGAGAACCCGATCGCGGGCGAGGCCGGTGAGCCTGGCGCTGACGGAGCGGACGGGATTGACGGAGCCGACGGCGCCGACGGGGCCGATGGCGCGCCCGGCCCGCGGGGCCCGGCCGGCAGCGTGGGTGCGACCGGTGCGACCGGCCCGCAGGGTGCCACGGGATCACCCGGACCGCGAGGTCCGCAGGGCGAAATGGGACCCCAGGGAGAAACCGGCCCGCAGGGCGAAGCCGGCCCGCAGGGTGAGGCAGGCCCTCAGGGCCCTCAAGGTGTCCCCGGCGCGCAGGGCCCTCAGGGCGAAATCGGGCCGCAAGGGCCCGCGGGCAGCGCGTGGGAGACGTACGTGAACACCGAGCGGCTTACCGGTGATGCGTGGCAGGGAGGCAGAGAATTCACGTACGAGCTGGCCTGCAACGCGGGTGACCTCGCACTGACCGGCGGGTGGGAGACGACCAGCGAGTCTCCGGCGACGGCGTTTTCGGTGACGCGCTCGCAGGTAGTCGCTGACACGTTCACCGTCGGGTTCACGTCCAGCTCAACCGTTTTCGGCGTGGTCACCACCGTCCGCGTGCTCTGCGCGGATCTGACCCCGTGACCCGCACGCGGCCCGTCGGCAACCCCGTGTTTACCGCGCGGCAGTAGCGTGAGCGCATGAGCGAGAAGCCGCTCGACGACGGCGTCGAGAACGCGAGCACAGCATCCGGCAATCGACCGCGCCCCCCGCGGGTCGGTCACACCCGCGCGATCGGCACGGTCGGGCAGGGAACCCTGACCGAGACACCCGTACCGAAGTCGATGGTGCGCGCGTGGGCGCTGTGGGACTGGGGATCGGCCGCGTTCAACGCGGTCGTCACGACCTTCGTCTTCAGCACCTACCTCGCCAGCCAGCTGTTCATCGACCCCGCCATCGTCGAGGCGGCAGCCGGCAACGACCGCGACGCGGCGCTCGTCGCCGCCGAGGCCGCCAACACGACGGTGATCTCGTGGGCCCTCACCATCGCGGGCGTGGTCATCGCGTTCCTCGCGCCCGTGCTCGGGCAGCGCTCCGACGGCTCGGGCAAGCGCAAGCTGTGGCTCGCGATCAACACGGGCCTCGTCGTGCTCGCCATGGCGGCCATGTTCTTCGTGCAGCCCGTGCCGTCGTACATCTACCTCGGCGCCGCCCTGCTCGCTGTCGGCAATATCTTCTTCGAGTTCGCCGCCGTCAACTACAACGCGATGCTCGTGCAGGTGTCGACCCCGGCGACGGTGGGCCGCGTCTCGGGCTTCGGCTGGGGCATGGGCTACGTGGGCGGCATCGTGCTGCTCGTCGTGCTGCTCGTGCTGTTCATCCAGAACTTCGGCAGCGAGACCGGCAACGGCGTGCTGAACGTGCCGTTCGGGGCCGACGGCGGAGCCCTCGACGTGCGCTTCGCGATTCTCGCCTCGGCCATCTGGTTCGCGATCTTCGCGATTCCGGTGCTGCGCAAGGTGCCCGAGATTCCGGCCCGCGAGCGCGAGAACCGGGTCAGCTTCTTCGGCAGCTACCGCCAGCTCTGGAACACCGTGAAGCGACTCGCGAAGAAGAACCCGAACGTGCTGCTGTTCCTGCTGGCGAGCGCCGTGTTCCGCGACGGGCTCGCCGCCGTCTTCACCTTCGGCGCCATCATCGCGGCCGTCGTGTTCCGCTTCAGCTCGGCCGAGGTGCTGTACTTCGCGGTCGCCGCGAACGTCGGCGCCGGCATCGGCACCTTCATCGGCGGCTGGCTCGACGACCGCTTCGGGGCGAAGCGCGTCATCATCGGCGCCCTGATCGGCCTCGTCGTCGCCGGCAGCGCCATCCTGTTCATCGGCGACGCGAAGATTGGCTTTTGGATCGCCGGCCTCTTCCTCACCCTCTTTGTCGGCCCGGTGCAGGCGGCGAGCCGCTCGTTCCTCGCCCGCATCACCCCGCCCGGCCGCGAAGGCGAGATCTTCGGCCTCTACGCGACGACGGGCCGCGCCGTCAGCTTCCTCGCGCCGGGCCTCTTCACGAT
>DASSWY010000074.1:0-9162 GCA_035704325.1 Microcella sp.
CCGCACCGCCGACCAGAATCACGGCGACGAGGCGTGAACGGGTGATGAGCGCCGGGATCACCGTCACGGCGGTGAGCGCCAACAGCAGCGCGTCGCTCCACGGCTCGCTCGGGTCGACGACGGCACCCGCGTTCGGCGCGATAACGAGGCCCGCGACGAACAGCGCTCCGAGCAGCACCCACGGCAGGCCCAGGTGCACGGCGTGGCTGTCGGTACGGGCGATGCGGCCGACGGCGCGACCGGCCCCGATCGTCGTCTCGCGCAGGCGCTCCACGGCCTCGACCGCGGTGAACGGCAGACGCTGGCGCGCAACTATCGGGTGCACACGACGGCGCAGGATGATCGCGACTGTCCCCAGAGACAGAATCGCGATCGACAGCACGAGTTCGATCGTGATCCCCGAGAACAGGGCGAAACTCGCGCTGTACGGCTCGCCAGCTGCCGCGTCGGCAGCGGCGCTGAGCAGGGGTCGCAGTGTCGGGATCGCGAGGCCCAACACGAGCCCGAGGATGGCGGGAATCGCGGCGGGAATCCAGAAGGCGATGGGCGCCTCGACAACGACATCGGGCATCCGGTGACGGTCAGGATGCTCGGGGGCGTCCTCGACAGCGTCATCCGTGAATGCCCCCAACACGATGCGGCCGGTGTAGGCGACGGTGGCGACCGCCGCGAGCCCGGCCGCAGCCGTGGCGACGACGCCGACGATCGGCATGGGCCCGGCGTCGAGCAGCGAGGCGAGCATGTACTCTTTCGCGACAAATCCGAGAAGCGGAATCACCCCCGCCATTGAGAGGCCGGCCAGCACGGTTACCACGAGGGTGATTGGCATACGGCGTCCAAGCCCGCGCAACAGGCGAACATCGCGGGTGCCGGCTTGCTGGTCGATGATGCCGACCACCATGAACAGCGCGGCCTTAAACAGGGCGTGCGACAGGGTGAATAGCACGGCGGTGGCGAGGGCGCTGGGGGTGCCGACGCCAATCGTCGCGACGATGAAGCCGAGTTGGCCGACCGTCGAGTAGGCCATGATCTGCTTCAGGTCGGTGGCGCGTAGCGCGAGCACTCCTCCGAGCAGCGCCGTCACCAGACCGCTCGACATGAGCACGGCCTGCCACGCACCATTGCCCGCGAACGCGGGTGAGAAGACCAGCAGCAGATAGATGCCGGCCTTCACCATCGCCGCTGCATGCAGATACGCGCTCACCGGAGTGGGTGCCACCATGGCGTCGGGAAGCCAGTAATGGAAGGGGAACTGCGCCGACTTCGTGAGTGCCGCGACGGCGACAAGCACCGCGACGACCGACGTAAACGCCGCATCCTCTGACCAGACAGGCGCCGCGACGATCTCGTGCAACACCGTTGTTCCCGTGCGGGAGACCATCAGCACGACAGCGAGCAGCAGGATGAGCCCGCCAATGGCGGTGACGATGAGCGTCCGCACGGCCGGCGCACTGGCCTTACGGCCCGAGCGGTTGATGAGGAAGAACGAGCACAGGGTCGTGAGCTCCCAGAACACGAAGAGCAGCACGATGTCGTCCGCGAGTACGAGCCCCGTCATGGCAAAGGCGAACAGGGTCATCCACACGTAGTAGCCGGTGTGGCGGTGCACGTGACGCTCTGAGAGGTACCGGGCCGAGTAGGCCATCACCAACGCGCCGACGCCCAGGACGATGAGCAGGAAAACGACGGCAAGGCCATCCAGTCGCAGACGCACCGCGACGTCGAGAGTGGGAAGCCAGGGAACGCTTTCGCGCAGAACGGTCCCGGCAACAACCTCAACCGAGAGGGTGGCGACGAGCGCGGCAAGCGCCGCAAGCCCCGTTGCGGCCACGTAGCCGGCTGCGCGGCCGACAGCGGCCGACACCGCCGCCGTGAGGATCACGACGACGAGGGCACCGGCGAGCACGGCGAGCAGGCTCACGAGAGCGCCGTGGGAGTCGGGCGGGCAGGGCTCATGCTGTCCTCTTGGGTGGTCGGTGTGGGAGGACACCGCCGGGTGGCCGGTGCCTCACTCGTCGCGCTGGCGCAACGAAACGGTGCCGACCAGGCTTCCCGGCTCTCCGTAGGCCAGTCTATCGGGCGTCGTGCCCGCCCACGCCCAGCGCGCTCACGGCCGCGCGTGTTTGAGCCGCGCGTCAGTTCATCGAGGTGAGCGCGATCATCCTCGAGACGGCGCGCAGGTACTTCTTGCGGTAGCCGCCGCTCAGCATGTCATCACCGAAGACGCGGTCAAGCGGAGTGCCCGTCGCGATAATGCGCACCTGCGCGTCGTAGAGGCGATCAACGAGCGCGACGAGCCGCAGCGCATCCGTTTGATTCTCGAGCGTGCGGACGCCCGTCAGGGCAACGGCAGATAGCCCCTCGATCAGCCCGACGTAGCGACTCGGGTGCACGGTCGCGAGGTGGCGCAGAACCGCGTCAAACGTGTCGAGGGTGACCGAGCCGGCGACAGAATCGATCGCCCGCGCGAGGCCAGCGTCGTCCACCGTGACCGCGGTGCCCTCGATGTCGCGCTTGCGGTAGTCGACGCCGTCGATCCGCACCGTCTCGAATCGATCGGCGAGCGCGTGAATCTCGCGCAGGAAGTCTTGGGCCGCAAAGCGACCCTCGCCGAGCGCGTGCGGCGGGGTGTTCGACGTCGCGGCGATGCGCGATCCGCTCGCCACCAACTCACCCAACAGCCGCGACATCACCATCGTGTCGCCCGGGTCGTCCAGTTCGAACTCGTCAATCGCGATGAGCTGAGCCCCGCGGAAGTGCGCCACCGCCTCGCGGTACCCCAGGGCGCCGACGATCGCCGTGTACTCGATGAAGGTCCCGAAGTACTTTCTGCCCCGCGTGCGATGCCAGAGGGCGGCCAAGAGGTGCGTCTTTCCGACGCCGAATCCGCCGTCGAGGTAGATGCCGGGGCGCGCGACCGGAGCTGCCTGCTTGCGCCGAAATAGCCCGCCCGACTTCGCCGCGGGCGCCCCGTCGACGAACAGCCGAACGGCGTCAACGGCCGCCTGCTGGCTGGGGTACTCCGGGTCTGGCACGTACGACTCGAGGCTCGCCGCCGCGAACTGTGGGGGCGGCGTGAGGTGGCCGATCAGTTCGTCTGGCCCCATTCCGGGTTGACGATCGCACAGGCTGAGCGCAGTGGAGAGGGGCACCGGAATCTCGTTCGTCGGGCGGCGGGGAACACCCAATTCTACTAGCGTGGCGACATGCTGCTGCGCCGCGTGCTTCCCGACGACGGTGCGCCCGCCATTGATCACGCCGAGGCCGACGATCAGCTGAGCGAGTGGTACGCGCCGCACGGCGAGTCGTCGATGCGACTCATGATGATCGCGACGCTCGACGGTCGCACGGTTGGCGCCGACGGCATCTCCGATTCGATTAGCTCACCGGTCGACCGCCGCGTGCTCGCGGCTGTCCGCCGGCACGCGGACGCCGTGATCGTCGGGGCGGGAACCGTGCGTCGAGAAGACGTCGGCCGCCCACGCGGAGCGGCGCTGGTCGTCGTCACGGCCTCCGGCGCACTCGAGGGGCACCGCCTGCGCGAGGCCGACGACGGCGCACCGCTGCTCGTGATGACGACCCCGCGCGGCGCGGAGCGCGCGGCGCCGACCCTGGCGCGCATCCCCCACGAGATCGTGACCATCGCCGTTCACGACAACGAGCATCCCCGCCCGGATGCCGTGGTCGGCCTGCTGCGCCGTCGCGGCTATCGACACCTCGTCTGCGAGGGCGGCCCCACGCTCGCGGCTGGGTTTCTCGCCGCCGAGCTTTTCGACGAGGTGTGTCTCACCAGCGCGCCCGCCCTGGGTGGCAGCGCTCCGCTGTTCGGCCCGGATGAGCGGCCGGTGCGCGCCCTGCACCCGCGCCAGCTGATCGTGGATGCCGCCGGCTTTACGTACGGGCGCTGGCGGCCGGCAAGCCGCGCAGAAATCCGCTGATCGCTCGCTCGAAGCGGCGCGGGTCGAGGTTCCAGAGCCGCGTGTGCCCCGCATCCGCGAAGCGCTCGAGACGAACGTCGCCCGGGGCCGCCGCGACGAGGCGCAGCACCGGCTCAATGGGCACGTCAGGGTCGGCGTCGCTGTGCAGCGCGAGGAGGGGCACCCCGAGGTCGGCCGCGCGCGCCACCGCGTTGAGGCGGTCGAGGTCGATGGGCGCACCGCGTCCGGTCAGCCGCACCCCACGCGGGTCGGACAGCAGCCGAATCGCCAGCCGCTGGACGATCTCGGGAAGGTGACGCCGTTCCGCCTGCCGTGCGAGGATCGCCCGCCAATCAACGGCGGCCGATTCCAGCACGACTCCATCAAGTGCCGCCGCTTCAGGGGCGCGCAGGACCGTTTGCAGCACCGTCGCCCCACCCATCGACCAGCCCATCAGCACGATCCGCTCGGCGCCGCGAGCCCGCGCGAAGCGGATCGCCGCGGCAACATCACGCCACTCGTCATCACCGAGGCCGTACCGCCCATCGGCCGAGCGTGGCGCGTCGCCATCATTGCGGTAGCTGATGAGCAGACTCGACCAGCCCGCGCCCCACGCGACCGGCACGGCGCGCAGCCCTTCCGCGCGCGTGACGCCGCGCCCGTGCACCTGGATCACCCAGTCGCGCGAGTCTGCGCGCTCCACCAACCAGGCGGGCGCTGGCCCGAGTTCCGTCTCGATGGTGACGTTCTCGTGCGGCAGCCCGAGATCGACCGGAGTCAAGTAGTACCACGCGCCCCAGCGCCCGCGCACCGCCGTCGTGATGTCGCCGCGCTGCACCGATTCGAGACGGCGCGTCACCGTTCCCGCACCGCGGGCGACGATCGTGCCGACGCGCGCGTGACCGCGCCCCCGGTCAAACCAGAGGCTGTACCGGCCAGGAAGAGCAGTCTCGTCCGTCAACGAGACCGTGACGGTTCCGGATGCGCGATCGACGGCGTGCAGGACGACTTCTTCCGGGCGCTCCCCCGGCGGGGTGACGACGCTCCGGGCGGCGCGAATCGCTACCCCGAGTGCGGCGATCGACGCCGTGGTCACGAGAGCACCGGCCGCCACGGCGACAACGCCCAGCACGCGTGCGCCGCGCACGGTGTGCCCCAGCATTGCGTCGGGGTCGGACCGTGCGGCGAGTCTCACGCGCTGACCGTATCAACTCGCCCTAGCCTCAAGGCGTGGTCGCGCCTCCCCTCTCCCCCGACGCGCGATTCGATGCGCTCGTCACCTCCATCTCGCACGCTCGACCGCGCGACGAGCTCGTCGTGACCGAGATTCCTGCGCCATCCGGGCTTGCCCCCTACGCACACGCGCTCGCCGCGGATGTCGATCCGGCTCGCCACGCCGATGACTCCGACCTCGGCACCGGTCGGCTCATCGTGCTCTTTGACCCCGACGAGCCCGAGGGCTGGGAGGGCGCCGTGCGCATCATCTGTTTCGCGCAGGCCCCCCTCGAACACGACATCGGCGTTGATCCGTTCGTCGCCGAAGTTGCCTGGTCGTGGCTTATGGACGGCCTCGCGGTGCGCAGCGCCTCGTTCACCGCTGAGAGCGGAACGGCGACGAAGACCCTGTCGACCGGCTTCGGCAGCCTCGCGCCGCAGGGCTCGGGCGCCCAGATCGAATTGCGGGCGTCGTGGAGCCCGCTCGACGACGATCTCGCCCCGCACGTGGAGGGCTGGACCGAACTGCTCTGCATGCTCGCCGGCTACCCGCCGACCGCCGAGGGGGTTACGCCCATCACTCCGCGCCGGAGGGCCCGTGCCTGAACCAGAGACCCCCTCAGGCGACGCGAGCGTCGACGCGACTCCGTTGCCGACGGCCGCGCCGACAACGACCCCTCGCGTGATCGACACGCGTGACGACTACCTCGACGCCGTCGCCGCACTCGCCTCGGGCAGCGGGCCGGTCGCCGTCGACGCGGAACGAGCAAGCGGCTTCCGCTACTCACAGCGCGCGTACCTCATCCAGGTGTTCCGCCGCGGAGCGGGCACGTTCCTCTTCGACCCGCCCGCCATCGACTCGTTTGCCGAACTGCAGGCGTCCATCGGTGATGCGGAGTGGGTGCTGCACGCCGCGAGCCAAGACCTCGCCTGCCTGCGCGAGGTGGGGCTGGAGCCATCGGTCATCTTCGACACCGAACTGGGCGCACGCCTTGCCGGCCTTCCGCGCGTCGGTCTCGCCGCGGTCGTCGAAGAGACCCTCGGTCTGCACCTGAAAAAAGAGCACTCGGCGGCCGACTGGTCAACCCGACCCCTGCCCGAATCCTGGCTGACGTACGCCGCGCTCGACGTTGAGCTCCTCGTCGACGTGCGCGACAGCATCCGCGAGCGCCTCACCGCAGCGGGCAAGCTCGCCGCCGCCGAGCAGGAATTTCGCGCGGTGCTCGAACGTCCGTCTCCCGAACCGCGCGCTGAACCGTGGCGACGCCTGTCGGGAATTGCGAGCGTACGGGGGCAGCGGGCGCTCGCCATCGCGCGCGAGCTGTGGCTCGCCCGTGACGCCTACGCCCGTGACAGCGACATCGCTCCCGGCCGGCTGATTCCTGATGCCTCGATCGTGGCGGCAGCGAAGGCCAGCCCCGCATCGAAGCGCGAGCTCGCCCAGCTGTCGAGTTTTCACGGCCGCGCCTCCCGCTCGCAGCTCGATCGGTGGTGGGCGGCAGTGCAGCAGGGGCTCACCACCGACGATCTGCCGGCACTGCGTGTCCGCGACGACACGACGCTGCCGCCCCCGCGCTCGTGGAGCGACCGCAACCCCGAGGCCGACCGACGGCTGCGCGCGGCGCGCGAGCGCCTGCAGGGGGTCGCCGACGACCTCGAGCTGCCCCTCGAGAACCTGCTTACGCCCGACACGCTGCGGCGCATCGCCTGGAAGCCCCCGCGCTCGATCACCGAGAAAACCATCGCCACGGCGCTCGAAGTCGGCGGAGCGCGCCCCTGGCAAATTGACGCAACGGCACTAATAATCGCCGAGGCTTTTGTGGATGCTGCCCAAGACTCTGACGAGGACGCGGACACCGCTTCGTAGGTTCACCCAGTCGGTCCCCCGCCGCAGCACCACCGTTCCTAGGCTGGGCGCACACCTGTTACCGATCTGGGAGGCACTGTGGCCGAACGAGCCGATGTCGTCTTCGTCGATGGGGTACGCACCCCATTTGGACGAGCCGGCGAAAAGGGCATGTACTGGAACACCCGAGCCGACGATCTGATCGTCAAGGCGATGATCGGGATGCTCGAGCGCAACCCGAATCTGCCGAAAGAGCGCATCGATGAGGTCGCGGTCGCCGCGACCACGCAGGAGGGCGACCAGGGGCTGACCCTCGGGCGCACCGCCGCGATTCTCGCCGGGCTTCCGCTGAGCGTTCCCGGCTACGCCATCGACCGCATGTGTGCCGGCGCCATGACCGCCGTCACGGCTGTTGCCGGGTCGATCGCGTTCGGCGCGTACGACGTCGCGATCGCCGGTGGCGTCGAGCACATGGGTCGTCACCCCATGGGCGGTAACGCCGACCCGAACCCGCGCTTCCTCGCTGAGAAGCTCGTGAGCCCCGACGCCCTCAACATGGGCATCACGGCCGAGCGCCTGCACGACCGTTTCCCGCAGTTGACCAAGGAGCGCAGCGACCGATTCGGCATGCGCAGCCAGCAGAAGGTGGCGGCAGCCTACGAGGCCGGCCACATTCAGCCCGACCTCGTGCCCGTCGCGATCCGCAGCGGCGAGGGCTGGGGGCTGGCCACCCACGACGAGGGACTCCGCCCCGAGACCAACATGGAGGGCCTCGCGAGCCTGCGCACGCCCTTCCGTCCGCACGGTCGCGTGACGGCGGGCAACGCGTCGCCGCTCACCGACGGCGCGACCGTCAGCCTGCTGGCCAGCGCCGACGCCGCGCGTGAGCTCGGGCTCAGCACGAAGATGCGCCTCGTGAGCTTCGCGTTCGCCGGCGTGCAGCCCGAGGTCATGGGCATCGGCCCGATCCCGTCGACCGAGAAGGCGCTGAAGAAGGCCGGGCTCACGATCGACGACATCGGCCTGTTCGAGCTGAACGAGGCCTTCGCCGTGCAGGTGCTGAGCCTGCTCGACCACTTCGGCATCGACGACGACGACCCCCGCGTCAACCAGTGGGGCGGCGCGATCGCGTTCGGCCACCCGCTCGCGAGCTCCGGCGTGCGTCTCATGATTCAGCTCGCGCGCCAGTTCGAGCTGCACCCCGAGGTTCGCTACGGCCTGACGGCCATGTGCGTCGGCCTCGGCCAGGGCGGCTCGGTCATCTGGGAGAACCCCCACTACGACGGAAAGAAGAAGTGACCGTGGCGAAGAGCGCTGTCAGCCAGTACCGCCGCGAGCAGTTCGACTCACTGCTCGCCCTCTCCGACGACGAGGTCGTCACCCACTCGTACGTGCGCGACGTCGCGCTGCCGAGTGGTGGCACCCTCGCCCTCATCACGCTCGACAATGGGCGCGACCACACCCGACCGAGCACGCTCGGCCCGCAGGGGCTGCTTGAGCTCGCCGGGGTCCTCGATGAGCTGACCGCCCGCGCATCCGCCGGTGAGATCAAGGCTGTTGCGATCACGGGTAAGCCCTTCATCCTCGCCGCGGGCGCCGACCTGTCGAAGGTCGGCGACCTCCCGAACCGCGAGGCGGGCCTCAAGATGGCGCAGCTCGGCCACTACGCCCTCGGCAAGCTGGGCGAGACCGGTGTGCCGTCGTTCTGCTTCATCAACGGCCTCGCCCTCGGTGGCGGCGTCGAGGTGGCGCTGAACTGCGACTACCGCACGCTCGACTCGAGTGCCGCGGCGCTCGCCCTTCCCGAGGTGTTCCTCGGCATCATCCCCGGTTGGGGTGGCGCGTGGCTGCTGCCGAATCTGATCGGCATCGAGAACGCCCTCAAGGTCGTCGTCGAGAACCCGCTCAAGAACAACCGCACGCTCAAGCCCGCCGAGGCGTTCGAGCTCGGCATGGCCGACGTCATGTTCGGGCCCGCGAACTTCCTCGAGGACTCGATCCGCTGGGCCGACGGCGTCATCGCCGGCACCACGAAGGTCAAGCGCAAGAACGAGCCGGGCAAGATCGAGCGGCTCACAAAGTGGCCCATCGCCATCAAGATGGCGCGCGGCATGCTCGAGTCGAAGATCGGCACGATGCCCAAGTCGCCGTACGTCGCACTCGACCTGCTCGACAAGGCGAAGA
>DASSWY010000245.1:0-5116 GCA_035704325.1 Microcella sp.
GACAACGCCGCCGTCGCCACCGCCAGCCTCGGCCGCGCCCCCGTCGTCAGCGCCCGCGGTCAGGCCGAAAACCACCCGTACACGCCCGGCTCCACCGTCTTCGGGCTCCCGCAGACCCAGCGTGTCAGTCCCGAGTGGGCCGCCTGGGCCAACGGCGTGGCCGTGCGCGAACTCGACTACCACGACACCTTCCTCGCGGCCGACTACTCGCACCCCGGCGACAACATCCCGCCGATCCTCGCCGTCGCCCAGCACGTCGGCGCCACCGGCGAGCAGCTGCTCAAAGGCCTGCTCACCGGCTACGAGATTCAGATCGACCTCGTGAAGGCCATCTGCCTGCACGAGCACAAGATCGACCACGTCGCCCACCTCGGGCCCAGCGCCGCCGCCGGCATCGGCACGCTGCTGCGCCTGCCGCAGGACACGATCTTCCAGGCCATCGGCCAGGCCCTGCACACCACCACCGCCACGCGCCAGTCGCGCAAAGGCGAAATCTCGACCTGGAAGGCGCACGCGCCCGCCTTCGCCGGCAAGATGGCCGTCGAAGCCGTCGACCGGGCCCTGCGCGGCCAGACCAGCCCCAGCCCCATCTACGAGGGCGAAGATGGCGTCATCGCCTGGCTGCTCTCCGGCCCGACCGCCCGCTACGAGGTGCCACTGCCCGACTCGGGCCAGGCGCTCACCGGCATTCTCGACAGCTACACGAAAGAGCACTCGGCCGAGTACCAGGCGCAAGCCTGGATCGACCTCGCCCGCCGCCTCGGCACCGAGCGCCCCGAACTGCGCGACCCCGCCAACATCGCGACGATCGTGCTGCACACGAGCCACCACACGCACTACGTCATCGGCTCGGGCGCGAACGACCCGCAGAAGTACGACCCGACCGCCAGTCGCGAGACGCTCGACCACTCGATTCCGTACATCGTGGCCGTCGCGCTGCAAGACGGCCGCTGGCACCACGTCGACTCGTACGCCCCCGAGCGCGCGGCGCGCCCCGACACCGTTGAGCTGTGGCACAAGATCACGACCGTCGAAGACGCCGAGTGGACCCGCCGCTACCACTCGCTCGACCTCGCGGAGAAGGCCTTCGGCGGCCGCATCGAGATCGAACTCACGAGCGGCGAAACGGTGATCGACGAAATCGCCGTCGCCGACGCCCACCCGCTCGGGGCTCGTCCGTTCGGCCGCGCCGAATACGAGAACAAGCTGCGCACCCTCGCCGACGGCGTACTCGCCGACGAGGAGGTCGACCGCTTCCTCGCGCTCGCCGCACGCCTGCCCGAGCTCACCCCCGACGAGCTCACCGGCCTCACGGTCACGCCGATCGAACCCGTTCCCGCCGCCCCGAAGGGACTCTTCTGATGCTGTCCACGACGACGACCCCCACCGAGCGACGCAAAGCGTTTCGCGAGGGGCTGCGAAGCGACCGCCTGCAGGTCTTTC
Organism: Microcella sp.; assembly: GCA_035704325.1. Lineage (GTDB taxonomy): Bacteria > Actinomycetota > Actinomycetes > Actinomycetales > Microbacteriaceae > Microcella. The sequence continues at coordinate 1,444 of DASSWY010000245.1, forward strand.
CCGGCGCGTTCACGCCGCTGAGCATCCGCCTCATACAAGAAAAGGGCTTCGACGGCGCCTACATTTCGGGCGCCGTCATGGCGGCCGAGCTGGGCCTGCCCGACATCGGGCTGACCACGCTCACTGAGGTCGCCCAGCGCGCCCACCAGATCAGCCGCATGAGCGACCTGCCGACCCTCGTCGACGCCGACACCGGCTTTGGCGAGCCGATGAACGTCGCCCGCACGGTGCACGAACTCGAAGACGCCGGAGTCGCCGGCCTGCACCTCGAAGACCAGGTCAACCCGAAGCGCTGCGGGCACCTCGACGGCAAGGCGGTCGTGGATGCTGACACCGCGATTAAGAGGATCCGCGCGGCCGTCGACGCCCGCCGCGACCCCGAGCTCGTCATCATGGCCCGCACCGACATCCGCGGTGTGGAGGGCATGGACGCGGCGATCGATCGCGCCAAGGCCCTGGTCGACGCGGGGGCTGACGCGATCTTCCCCGAGGCGATGGCGACCCTCGACGAGTTCGAGCAGATGCGGGCGGCCGTCGACGTGCCGATCCTCGCCAACATGACCGAGTTCGGCAAGAGCGCGCTGTTCACGCACGCGCAGCTCGCCGACGTCGGGGTCAACATGGTGATCCACCCCGTGTCGCTGTTGCGCGTCGCGTTCGGTGCGATCGAGCGCGCACTCGACACGCTTGCCGCCGACGGCACCCTCGACGCGGAGGTCGCGGGCATGCAGACTCGAGGCAGGCTCTACGAGCTGCTCGACTACGAGGCGTACAACGCCTTCGACGCGGGCATCTTCACGTACACCGGCCGCTAGCGACACCCGCAGAGCACGACGGGACAAAGGAGACCCCCATGAGCGACACCACCGCACCCGAGATCAAGAAGGGCCTCGCCGGCGTCGTCGTCGACACGACCGCGATCAGCAAGGTGAACCCCGAGACCAACTCGCTGCTCTACAGGGGCTACCCCGTGCAGCAGCTCGCCGCGCAGTGCACGTTCGAGGAGGTCGCGTACCTGCTCTGGCACGGCGAGCTGCCGAGCGACGAGCAGCTGGCCGAGTTCGAGGACCACGAGCGGGCGCACCGTCACCTCGACCGGGTCGTGAAGGACGCGATTGACGCGCTTCCGCTCACCGCGCATCCGATGGATGTCGTGCGCACCGCCGTCAGCGTGCTCGGCGCGCTCGACGAGACGCTGTCGAGCGACCGCACCTGGATCGACCGCGATTTCACGCTGCAACGATCGATGCGGATGTTCGCGAAGCTTCCGGCGATCGTCGCGTACGCGCAGCGCCGCCGCCGCCACCAGCACCCTGTCGAGCCGCGCGACGACCTCGGCTACTCGGCGAACTTCCTGCACATGGTGTTCGGCGAGGTGCCCGAGCAGGTCGTCGTCGACGCGTTCGACACCTCGATGACGCTGTACGCCGAGCACTCGTTCAACGCCTCGACGTTCACGGCGCGCGTCATCACCTCGACGCTGAGCGACGTCTACTCGGCCGTCACCGGCGCGATCGGCGCGCTGAAGGGCCCGCTGCACGGCGGCGCGAACGAGGCCGTCATGCACGTGTTTTCCGAGATCGGCTCGGCCGACCGCGCCGAGGCGTGGCTCGACCAGGCGCTCGCCGAGAAGCGCAAGATCATGGGCTTCGGCCACCGGGTCTATAAGAACGGCGACTCGCGCGTGCCGACGATGCGGGCCGCGCTCGACACCCTCATCGCGCACTACGACCGGCGCGACATGGTCGAGCTGTACGACGCGCTCGAACAGGCGATGGATGCGCGCAAGGGCATCAAACCGAACCTCGACTACCCGTCGGGCCCGGCCTACCACCTGATGGGTTTCGACACCGAGGTGTTCACGCCGCTGTTCGTCGCGGCGCGCGTGACGGGCTGGACGGCCCACGTCATGGAGCAGCTGAGCGCCAACGCGCTGATCCGCCCGCTGAGCGTCTACAACGGGCCGGATGAGCGGCAGGTGCCAGGCGCCTGATGCGGAGGGCTGGGCGTTAACCTTCGGGCGGCTCCCACCCCAGGCGGGTGCAGGTGTCGATGGCGGCGGCGGCTGCGCGGGAGACGTCGTCGGGGGAGCCGGCTTCTGCGGCGGTGGTGAACGCGCCCACTGCGTCAGCGACCTCGCCCGTCGTCGTAGACAGGCGTGCCGTGGCTGCCTCCGCGTAGGTCGCCGCGTCGGCGGGGACACTGTCGGCCGAGATCCACAGCGAGACGGCGGTGCATGCCTCGCTCTCTTCGGTGGTGAGGGAGTTGCCTGCGCTGCACCCGGCGGCCATCGCGATCGTGAGAACAACCGCGGCGAGGAGAACGCGTCGGCGAGCCATGCTCGAAGACTAAGCCGCTGTGCGCGTCTGGGGAAGCGCATCCCAGCTAGCTGAGAGGCGGATGCGCGAAACTCGAGGGATGACTGACGCGATTCCTACACCGCACCTGACCCTCAACGACGGCAACCGCATCCCGCAGCTGGGTCTCGGCGTCTTCCTCGTCGAGCCCGACGAGGCCGAGCGCATCGTCTCGGACGCCTTCGAGGTCGGCTACCGCCACATCGACACCGCGCGCATCTACAAGAACGAGGAGGGCGTCGGCCGCGCCATCGCCTCCTCCGGCCTGTCGCGCGACGAGCTCTACATCACCACGAAGCTCTGGAACAGCGACCAGGGTGCCGAGACCGCTCGCCCGGCGCTGGAGGCGAGCCTTGAGCGCCTCGGGCTCGAGTACGTCGACCTGTATCTCATCCACTGGCCGGCGCCGAAGTACGGAAAGCACGTCGAGTCGTGGAACGCGCTCATCGAGCTGAAGGAGGCCGGCCTCGTCAAGTCGATCGGCGTCTCGAACTTCATGCGCCAGCACCTCGAAGACATCGACCCGTCGGGCGTTGTGCCGGTCGTCAACCAGATCGAGCTGCACCCCGCCTTCCAGCAGCGCGAGCTGCGCGGATTCCAGGAGCCCCGCGGCACCCTCACCGAGGCGTGGGGCCCGCTCGGCCAGGGCAAGTACGAGCTCGCCGAGCTCGCGGGCCTCGCCGAGATCGCCGAGCGCCACGGCAAGAGCGTGCAGCAGATCGCCATTCGCTGGCACATTCAGGAGGGCATCATCGTCTTCCCGAAGACCACGAAGCGCGAGCGCATGATCGAGAACGCCGACGTGTTCGACTTCGAACTCTCGGCCGACGAGATGGCCGTCATCGCGGCCGCCGACAAAGACCTGCGCGTCGGCGCGCACCCCGACAACACCGACTTCTAGGGTCGGCATTCGATACGCAGTACTGACGACGGGCAGTCGCGCTAGAGGGACACCTCGGTGCGGCTGCCCGTCGGCGTTGCGGCGAGCAGCGGGCCGCCCGCGGGCGACTCAACCCCGGCGAACTCGCGCTCGAGGGCGTCGCGCCCCTCGCTGAAGTGCGTCCACTGGTCGACATGCAGGCCCACCACTCGGCGCGCCCCGAGCACCAGGGCGGCGGCGTGGGCGTCCGCCGCGGTCAGCGTCAGCGGAGCGTCGATTGCGGGAATGCGCGCCGCGCCCGCGAACAGCACCGCGGCATCCACGTGCCCGTATCGGGCGACGATCGCCTCGACAACCGAGACTTCCGAATTGTCGCCTGAGACGTAGACGGTCGGATGCCCGGGTGCGGTCAGCAGGAATCCGCAGACCGGCCCCA
>DASSWY010000298.1:0-2337 GCA_035704325.1 Microcella sp.
GGGGGCCGCTGCTGCTACCGAGGACCCCTTTCATCATCGGGGACCCGGTCTACCGGGTCCCCGAATCCCGAAGGGGTCCCCGGGGCTACGCGAGTGTCACTTCGTGCCGACCGCCGCCGGCACAGGCTCACCCGCGAGCGCCGTGCGCGGCTGCTCGATCGGGGCGAGGCCCGCCTCGACGCGCGCGCCGAGGTCGGCGTCGACGTTGCGCCAGTACTGCAGCGCCCGCTCGCGGATCGCGGGGATGCGCGTGCCGCCGACGTGGCCGACGATGTTCGCGACCAGGCGCTCGCGCTCCGGCTCGGTGAGCACGTCGCGGTAGAGGGTGCCGGGCTGGCCGAAGTCGTCGTCCTCCGGATGCAGGGTGTGGGCGACGCGCACGAGCTCGCCGTCGTTCTGCCACCCGGCATCGTCACCGGCCGCAGCCGCATCCGCCGCCGGTCCTCCGAACGAGTTCGGCGCGTAGACGGGCGTGCTCGCCGAGCGGAAGGTGTGGCGCAGCTGGCCGTCCTTGTCGTAGGAGCTGACCTCGGCGGCCCTCGCGCGGTTCACGGGCAGCTCGGCGTGATTGGCGCCGATGCGGTAGCGCTGCGCGTCGGCGTAGCTGAAGATGCGCGCCTGCAGCATCTTGTCGGGGCTGCCGGTGATGCCGGGCACGAAGTGCGCGGGGCTGAACGCGGCCTGCTCGATCTCGGCGAAGTAGTTCTCCGGGTTGCGGTCGAGCGTCATCGTGCCGACCGGGATGAGCGGGTAGTCGGCGTGCGGCCACACCTTCGTGAGGTCGAACGGGTTGAAGCGGTAGGTCTTCGCATCCTCGTAGGGCATGACCTGCACGTGCAGCGACCACGACGGGAAGTCGCCGCCCTCGATCGCGGTGTACAGGTCGCGGATGTGGTGGTCGGCGTCGCTGCCCGCGAGCTGGTCGGCCTCGGCCTGCGTCAGGTAGTCGTTGCCCTGGTCGGTCTTGAAGTGGTACTTCACCCAGAAGCGCTCACCGGCGGCGTTGATCCACTGGTAGGTGTGCGAGCCGAAGCCGTCCATGTGGCGCCAGCTCTTCGGCAGGCCGCGGTCGCCCATGAGCCACGTGACCTGGTGCGCCGACTCGGGCGAGAGGCTCCAGAAGTCCCACTGCATGTCGTTGTCGCGCAGGTTCGAGCCCGGCAGGCGCTTCTGCGAGTGGATGAAGTCGGGGAACTTGATGCCGTCGCGGATGAAGAAGACGGGAGTGTTGTTGCCGACGAGGTCGTAGTTGCCCTCGCTCGTGTAGAACTTCAGCGAGAAGCCGCGCGGGTCGCGCCAGGTGTCGGGGCTGCCCTGCTCGCCTGCCACGGTCGAGAAGCGCGCGAGCATCTCGGTCTCGACGCCCGGCTGGAACAGCGCAGCGCGCGTGTAGCGGCTCACGTCGTGCGTCGTCACGAATGTGCCGAAGGCGCCGCCGCCCTTGGCGTGCACCACGCGCTCGGGCACGCGCTCGCGGTTGAAGTGGGCGAGCTTCTCGACCAGGTAGTGGTCGGTGAGCGCGATCGCGCCGTCGGGGCCGACCGACTGCGAGTGCGCGTCGCTCGCGATCGGGGTGCCGACGCTGTTCGTGGTGGGAGTCGTCATAGGTCCTCTTCCTCTTCGTCTTCGATGCTCGTTCGGGTCAGGAGTCTTCGGGCGCGGCGATGCCGTGCGTTCCCCGGTGGGGCGGATGGGCTTCGTCGCCCTGGTCGTGCGGGTTGCGGTCGGTCGGGCCCTCGGGGGCGTCAGGCGGTCGCCGGCTGCTCGTCGCGCTGGCCGCCGAGCCGTTCGGCGCCGGCGGCGCAGTCGGCGCAGATGCCCACGAACGTCACCTCGGCAGCCTGGATCGTGAAGCCCGTGGGGGCGTCGGCGTGCAGGCACGGCGCCGCGCCCACGACGCAGTCGACGTCCTCGACCTTGCCGCAGCGCTCGCACACCGCGTGGTGGTGGTTGTCGTCGATGCGGCGCTCGTAGCGGGCCGCCGAGCGCGCGGGCTCGAAGCGGCGCACGAGCCCGGCGTCGGCGAGGTCGCCGAGCACGTTGTGCACCGACTGCAGCGAGATGTCGCTGCCGCTGTCGGCGAGCGCGGCGTGCAAGGCGTGCGCGTCGGCGTGCGGCAGACGGTCGAGCGCGTCGAGCACCGCGAGCCGCGGCTGCGTGACGCGCAGGCTGCGCTCACGCAGCTGCTCGGCGTCACGGTCGGTCATGCGTCCACCTTAGCCCTTATCGTGAACGATTCAAAACTGATCCAGCCGACGACGAGAGCGGCTCTCCGTCACCACGGGTCGATGCTGACCGACACCGTCAGCGGCCACGGCGGCGCGAAGTGGCCCATCG
>DASSWY010000037.1:0-2911 GCA_035704325.1 Microcella sp.
GAGGCCGAGAGCAGCGAGAACGCGGTGATGTAGCCGACCGCCACGATCGGGAACGCCCACCACACGGCGCGGTCTCCGCTCGTCAGTTTCAAGAAGCTGGTGGCGATGACCTCGGCGATGATGGCGCCGGCCAAATAGACGTAGCCCACGGGGCCCTCCTCATTTTCTGGAACAAATGTACCAAAAAAGACGGATGCCCGCGCGGCGCGCTCGCGCCCGTCGCGTTACTCGATCGCCCCGTACGCGACGCCGCGCATCTCCTCGGTGAACAGCACCGACTCGTCAAACCCGGTCTGCCCGCCGAGCGAATTCAGCACCGAGAACCACGCGTCGTCGGTGATGAGGTTGTAGATGGCGGGCCCGATGCCCTCTTCGCCCAGCACGCCGAAGGCGAGGGAGGAGTCTTCCCGCTCGAAGGGCACGTAGCCCTGCGCGACGAGGTCGTTGATCGTCGACTCGCGGCTCGCCGCGTTCAGGGGGGCCACGCTGAACAGGATGGTCGAGAGGTCGACCCCCTCTTGACCCCACACGCAGCTCATGCCACCGATCAGCTGCTCGGGTGTCTGGTCGCCGAAGTATTCGTCGCCGTAGAGGCTGCCGGGGCCTCCCAGCAGGGTGAGACCCTGCGCCTCGAGTGTGCCGACCCGGTCGACGGGGAGGATCACCGTGCAGTCAGCGGGCATCGTGAAGACCAGCTCGGGTTCGGGGCTTGGCGTTGGGCTCGGTTCGCTGGGTTCGGGGCTCGGTGTCGGCTCGGCCGTCGGTTCGGCGACCGGCTCGGTGGGTGCCGGCTCGTCGGGCGCGCAGGCCGCGAGGGCGAGCAGAAGGACGCTCGCGGCGGCCACGGTTGCCAGGCGGAATGCGGGTCGTGCAGGCGTCGGCATGGCGCGAATCTAACAGCCGCGGAAGGACGGAATCCGGGCGATTCCCCGCAAGCAGCGTCGAGCATCCCGTTCGTTGCGGAATCGGTATGTCGCGCCGCCTAGGGTGGGGCGCATGGCTGAGCTGCACACCCTCACCGCGCTCGAGCAGTGGCGTCTGCTGCACGATGGCGAGCTCAGCCCGCGCGAGCTCGTCGAGCACTATCTCGCCCGCATCGAGCGGCTCAATCCTGCGGTCGGTGCGCTCACCGTCGTCGCGTCCGAACGCGCGCTCGCGGCGGCGGACGCGCTCGCCGTCACCGTGCCCCGAACGGCGCCGCTGTGGGGGCTGCCGATCGTCGACAAAGAGCTGACGGCGCGTGCCGGCCAGCGCACGAGCTACGGCTCGCGCCTGTTCGCCGAGTACGTGCCCGATGCGTCCGACGAGCTGGTCACCCACCTCGACGCGGCGGGCGCCATCAGCCTCGGTGCGAGCGCGGCCCCTGAGTTTGGCCTGCCCTCGTATACCGAGTCGCGCGTCGCACCGCCGGCCCGCACGCCGTACGCGCTCGATCGCGGGGCGGGTGGCTCGAGCGGGGGAGCGGCCGCGGCCGTCGCGGCGGGCCTCGTGCCATTCGCACCGGGCAGCGACGGGGGCGGCAGCATTCGTATTCCTGCCGCCGCATGCGGTCTCGTCGGCCTGAAACCCTCGCGCGGTCGCGTGCCGTCCGGCAGCGGTCTCGACAAGCTCGCCGGGCTGGTGGTGCCGGGCCCCATCGCCCGCACCGTCGCCGACGCGGCGCTCATGCTCGACGCCCTCATCACCGCGGCTCCGTGGCCTTTCGCCACCCGCGCTCCGGCCGCCAACGAGGGGCCACTACTTGGTGCGGCGATTCGGGGCGAGGGCAGGTTCCAGCTCGGGGTGATGACCGAGTCGCCGTGGCAGCTCGACTACGCGCTCACCATCGCACCCGAGGCGCGCCACGCCCTCGACCGTGCCGTGCGCGAGTTCTCGGCCCTCGGCCACGGAGTCGACGAGCTCAGCCTCGGCCCCGCCGACGAGTGGGCGGGCTACCCCAACGCGTTCCGCACGATCTGGATGGCGTCGGCGGCGGGCATTCCCGCCCGCACCCCCGACGAGCTGGCCCAGCTCGAACCGCTCACCGCCTGGCTCGTCGCGCGCGGTCGCGAGGTGCGCGCCGATCAGCTGTCGGCTGCGCTCGCGTGGCTCGCCGGCTTCGAACGCCACCTCATCGCGCGGCTGCGCACCGTGGATGCGGTCATCACGCCCGCGCTCGCCCTCACGCCCCGCCCGATCGGCTGGTACGACGCTGAGGATGCGGAACGCAACTTCGCGCAGCAGGTGCAGTACACGCCGTGGACGAGCATGGTGAACGTCGCGGGCCTTCCCGCCATCACGCTGCCGGTCGGGGTGAGCCGCGAGGCCGATGGCGAGCTGAGCGACGCGCCCGGCATGCCCATGGGCGTGCAGCTCATCGGCCGGCCCGGGGGAGAGGCGACGTTGCTCGCCCTCGGGGCGCAGTGGGAGCGTCGGCGACGCGCCCCCGCGCATCCCGTGCTCACCTAGTGGCCGACGTTACGCGGCGCCTCCCGAGCAGATGCGCGTGCCGAACCGCTGTTCCAGAATCGTCTGCAGTTCGTCGCCGAGGCGCGCGTCATCGGCACTGCGATGCGTCGCGCCCCAGGGGTTCAGGCCGTCGAAGTAGGTTCCGTTTGGCACACCGAGTTCGGGTGTGTCGACGAGGTGCACGAGCGGGGCAGCGCCCGCTTCGACGCTGATCTGCATCGACGCGGTGAGCGTCTGCAGAAGGGCGGCGCTCCGCGATCCCTGACCGAAACCGCTGCGAACGTATCCGGGATGCACGGCGTAGCTTTCGAGGCCCGTTCGGCGCGCCAGTGCTCGCGCATACAGAATGACGCCGAGCTTGCTGGCGGCATACGGCTTCCAGCCGCCGCGGTAGGGACGGCGGTCGAAGTCGAGGTCGTCGAGGCGCAGACCGCCGAGGCGGTTCACGACGCTCGACGTGTGC
>DASSWY010000040.1:0-2700 GCA_035704325.1 Microcella sp.
CGAACGACTTCCGCGCGGTGATCGAGACCGATCCGGATGCGCGGCGCGTCTTCGACACGGCGCTCGGCCTCGAGAATCTGAAGCGGCAGTGGGGTGTGCACGCGGCCGGCGTCATCACCCAGATGGGCTTCTCGGGCTACTTCCTCGTCGTCGCCGACTTCATCAACTGGTCCAAGCGCAACGGCATCCGGGTCGGTCCCGGCCGCGGCTCGGGTGCCGGTTCGATGGCTGCCTACGCCATGCGCATCACCGATCTTGACCCGCTCGAGCACGGCCTCATCTTCGAGCGCTTCCTGAACCCTGACCGTGTCTCGATGCCCGACTTCGACGTCGACTTTGACGACCGCCGCCGCGGCGAGGTGATTCGCTACGTCACCGAGAAGTACGGCGACGAGCGCGTGGCGCAGATCGTCACCTACGGCACGATCAAGGCGAAGCAGGCGCTGAAAGACTCCTCCCGCGTGCTCGGCTTCCCCTTCGGCATGGGTGAGAAGTTGACGAAGGCGATGCCGCCGGCCGTCATGGGCAAAGACATGCCGCTGTCGGGCATGTTCGACAAAGACCACCCCCGCTACAAGGAGGCGAACGACTTCCGCGCGGTGATCGAGACCGATCCGGATGCGCGGCGCGTCTTCGACACGGCGCTCGGCCTCGAGAATCTGAAGCGGCAGTGGGGTGTGCACGCGGCCGGCGTCATCATGTCGAGCGAGCCGCTGATCGACATCATCCCGATCATGAAGCGCGAGCAGGACGGCCAGATCGTCACGCAGTTCGACTATCCGGCGTGCGAGTCGCTCGGCCTCATCAAGATGGACTTCCTGGGGCTGCGCAACCTCACGATCATCGATGATGCGCTCGACAACATTCGCGCGAACCGCGGCACCGAGCTGATTCTCGAAGACCTCACTCTTGACGACCCCGCCGCGTACGAGCTTCTCGCCCGAGGTGACACGCTCGGCGTTTTCCAGCTCGACGGTGGCCCCATGCGCTCGCTTCTGCGCATGATGCGGCCCGACAACTTCGAAGACATTTCGGCCGTGCTCGCGCTCTACCGCCCCGGCCCGATGGGCGCCGACAGCCACACGAACTACGCCCTGCGCAAGAACGGCCGCCAGCCGATCACGCCCATTCACCCCGAGCTGGCCGAACCGCTCGAAGAGGTGCTCGGCACCACCTACGGCCTTATCGTCTACCAAGAGCAGGTCATGGCGATCGCCCAAAAGCTCGCGGGTTACACGCTCGCTCAAGCCGACCTGCTGCGTCGCGCGATGGGCAAGAAGAAGAAGTCCGAACTCGACAAGCAGTACGAGGGCTTCCAGGCAGGCATGGCGGCGAACGGCTATTCCGCGGCGGCGACGAAGACGCTGTGGGACATCCTCCTGCCCTTCTCCGACTATGCCTTCAACAAGGCCCACTCGGCCGCATACGGTGTCGTCTCGTACTGGACGGCGTACCTGAAGGCCCACTACCCGGCCGAGTACATGGCCGCGCTCTTGACGAGCGTCGGCGACTCGAAAGACAAAATGGCCGTGTACCTGAACGAGTGCCGTCGCATGGGCATCACGGTGCTGCCGCCCGACGTCAACGAGTCGATCGAGTACTTCGCGGCCGTGGGCGACGACATTCGCTTCGGTCTCGGCGCCGTACGCAACGTCGGCCACAACGTGGTCGAGGGCATCCGCCAGGCCCGTGACGAAAAGGGTCGTTTCACCGGCTTCCACGATTTCCTGAAGAAGGTGCCGACCCCGGTTGCGAACAAGCGCGCGATCGAGTCGCTCATCAAGGCGGGGGCCTTCGACTCGCTCGGCGACACGCGCCGCGCGCTCATGGAGATCCACGAGGGCGCCGTCGAGGCCGCGGTGAAAGAGAAGCGCGCCGAAGACAAGGGCGACATCGGTTTCGATTTCGACAGCCTGTTCGACGAGGGCGAGGCGACCCCCGCATCCGTACCCGAACGCCCCGAGTGGCCGAAGAAAGACAAGTTGGCGTTCGAACGCGAGATGCTCGGCCTGTACGTCTCCGACCACCCGCTCGCGGGGCTCGAGGTCGCTCTCGCGAAGCACGCGGGCGTCGGCATCGCTGAGCTCAATGACAACCCGCCGGGCGACGGCGAACAGGTCACGGTTGCTGGCCTCATCACGAGCGTGCAGCACCGCGTGGCTCGCCAGTCGGGTAACCCCTACGGCATGATCACGCTCGAAGACTTCGGCGGCGAACTCACCGTGATGTTCCTCGGTAAGACATATCAAGAGTTTGCGCAGGGGCTCGTGGCCGACACCATCGTGGTGGTCCGTGGGCGTGTCAACCACCGCGACGACGGCATCACCCTGCAGGCGATGACCCTGTCGACGCCCGATTTCGGGGTCAGCACCGACTCCGGGCCCATCGTGCTGTCCGTGCGCGAACAACGCGCCACCGTCGACGTGGTTGCCGAGCTTGACGCCGTCTTGAACCGCCACCGCGGCGACACCGAGGTGCGCCTGCGCCTGGTGCGCGACGACACCGCCCGCATCTTCGAGTTGCCCCACCGCATCGACACGACCGCGGGGTTCTTCGGCGAGGTGAAGAGCCTGCTCGGGCCGCGCGCCCTCGCCTAACGGCGAGGCGACGACGGCCGCTCAGATTCCGCGGGGCGAGAGGATACGCGCTGCGAGGATGCGCGCTGCGCGTCCTTAACGCAGCGCTGCGCCGAGCGCGCGG
>DASSWY010000068.1:0-5625 GCA_035704325.1 Microcella sp.
GACAATCGCCGAGCCGTAGGGGTTCAACTGCGGGCGCAGTGAGGCGAGGCCGTTGGTCAGCAGGGGGGTGAACAGCAGCGCCAGGCCGAGGCTCACACCGATGTTCGCGATCGCGACGAACCAGATGGGGGTCGTTGCCGAGAACATCGACATGACCCACAGGGTTGTCGCCATGAGCGCAATGCCGGGAATCACGAGCGAGCGCGGGCCGACCTTGTCGTAGCGGCGGCCGATGACGGGAGCGAGCAGACCCTGCAGCAGGGCGCCCGGCAGGATGATGAGGCCCGACACGAACGGCGAGGCGCCGAGCACTTCTTGCACGTAGAGCGGGATCACGATGATCGCGCCGAACAGCGCCATCGACGCCACCGTGATGATGCTGATGGACAGCGCGAACTGGCGCTCCGCGAAGGTGCGCAGGTCGAGCAGCGCGCTGTCGGTGCGCTGCAGTCGCAGCTGACGCAGCACGAAGATCACGAGCGCGACGATGCCCACCGCGAGCGCGATAGTGCCCGTCACGACGGGGTCGGGCCCCGAGCCCGCCTCGGCACGGCCCCCTTCGCCCAACTGCGCGAGCCCGAAGACGAGACCACCGAAGCCGGGAACGGACAGCACGATGCTAAGCACGTCGAGTCGGGTGCCGCGACGCTCGCCGACGTTGACCATGCGCACCGCGCCGATGATGAGGGCGGTCGTGGTGAGGGGCAGCATCGTGATGAAGAGCCAGTGCCAGTCGGCGATGCTCAGAATGAAGCCCGAGAGGCTCGGCCCGAGCGCCGGTGCGACGGCAATCACGGTGGAGACGGTTCCGATCACCTGGCCCCGGCGCTGTGGTGGCACGAGCGCGAACACCGTCGTGAACAGCATGGGCATCACGATCGCGGTGCCGCTCGCCTGAATAATCCGCGCGACGATGAGTAATTCGAACCACGGCGCGACGGCGCCGAGCAGGGTTCCCGCAGTGAACAGCGACATCGCGGTGACGAACAGCGCGCGCGTGCTGAAACGCTGCAGCAGCCATCCGGTAATCGGAATCACGACCGCGAGCGTCAGCATGAACGCGGTCGTGAGCCACTGGGCGGCTGTCGCCGTGATGTCGAAAACCTCGATGAAGCGTGGGATTGCCACGCCCATCAGGGTCTCGTTCAAGATGACGACGAACGCCGAGCCGATGAGCACGCCGAGAACGATGCGACGCTGAGCGTCGGTCACGTTCGGGGCGCTGGGCGCGGAAGAACCAGTCTGTGGTGCGGTGGCCATGGCGGGCCTAACCTCTCTGCCCCGCCCACCATTCCCGGCGGCGGGGAGTTGTCGTGCTCTGCGTAGTTATTCGCCGCTGGATGCGGCGGGCGCCGCGCCGGTCGCGGAGCCGCTGCCGCCGCGGCGACGGCGGCGACGCTTCCGCGGGGCGGCCGACGGCTCGCCCGATCCGGCGGTGGCGGTGGATGCGCGGTGCGCGTCGCCCACGGAGCTTGCGCCCTCCGCGCGGTCGCCGCCCCGTGCATCCCGAGTGCCGTCGCTGGCGGAGCCGCCGCCCGAGCCGCCGCTGCGGCGGCGGGTGCGCTCCCGCGGCGGGCGCGACGCCTCTTTTTCGACCTTCGGAATCGGGGTCGCCTTCAGGCGACCCTTCGCGCCCTCGGGGATGTTGAGGTCGGCGTACAGGTGCGGCGAGGACGAGTACGTCTCGACCGGCTCGGGCTGACCCATGTCGAGCGCCCGGTTGATGAGCGCCCACTTGTGCATGTCTGCCCAGTCGACGAACGTCACGGCGATGCCCGTCTTGCCCGCGCGACCGGTGCGGCCGACGCGGTGCAGGTAGGCGTCGTGGTCGTCGGGCACCGTGTGGTTGATCACGTGCGTCACGTCGTTCACGTCGATGCCGCGCGCGGCCACGTCGGTCGCGATCAGGATGTCTTTCTTGCCGGCCTTGAAGGCGGCCATCGAGCGCTCGCGGGCCTCCTGCGTCATGTCGCCGTGCACGGCGCCGGCGCTGTAGCCGCGGTCGTTCAGCTCTTCGACAAGCTTCGCGGCGGCGCGCTTCGTGCGCGTGAACACGACCGTCTTGCCGCGGCCCTCGGCCTGCAGAATGCGGCCGATGACCTCGTCTTTGTCGAGCGCGTGCGCCCGGTAGACGATGTGCTTGATGTTCGCCTGCGTCAGCCCCTCGTCGGGGTCGGTCGCGCGAATGTGAATCGGCCGATTCATGAATCGACGGGCGAGCGCGACGATCGGGCCCGGCATGGTCGCCGAGAAGAGCATCGTGTGCCGGGTCGGCTTCGTCTGGGCGAACAGCTTCTCGATGTCGGAGAGGAACCCGAGGTCGAGCATCTTGTCGGCCTCGTCGAGCACCATGACCTCGACATCGGCGAGGTTCAGCAAGCGCTGACCGGCGAGGTCGAGGAGGCGCCCGGGGGTGCCCACGACGATCTGCGCGCCGGCCTTCAGCTGGTCGATCTGACCCTCGTAGGCCTTTCCGCCGTAGATCGACACGACCGTGGTCGGGCGGTTCGACGCGGCGAGCTCAATGTCTTCGGTCACCTGCACGCACAGCTCGCGCGTGGGCACGACGATGAGGGCCTTCACGCCCGGGCCGGGAGTGGCGCCGAGCTTCTGAATGAGCGGCAGGCCGAAGCCGAAGGTCTTGCCGGTTCCGGTTTTCGCCTGGCCGATGATGTCTTGGCCCGTGAGAGCGAGGGGGATGGTCTGTTGCTGGATGGGGAAGGGCTCAGTGATGCCCTTCGCTGCGAGGGCGTCGGCGATGTCGGCTTCGACGCCCAGGTCGGTGAAAGTCACGTGTGTGTGTACCTTGTCTTGTCTTCGGAAGTTCTCAGTTTAGCCGCCGGGGTCGGGTCGCCCCCGACGATCGCCTACTCTGGTGCCGTGGCTTCGTGGTTCAAACGTTCTGGTTCGCGCGCCACACCCGCGCCCACTGTGCGGTCGCGCGACACGTCGGTCGCCGCGCTAAAGCTCGATCTGCACGAGCTCACGCCGCCTGCCGATCACTTCTTCGGCCAGTGCGCGGCGCTGCACCTGACGTTTTTCGAGCAGTTGAGTCACGCCGCCTCCAACGCGCCGAAGGTGGCCGACAAAGATGCTCTTGCGCGCGTTGCGGGTGTCATGCTGCAACGCTACGAGGCACTGGTCGCCCGCATCGACCACCACAAACTCGACCGAACGGCGACGATTCAGCCGCACCTGGCCGGCGCCGCAGAGTTTGAACGCCGCACGATGGGGGCCGATTGGCACGAGCAGGTCGCGGCGGCTCACGTCACGATCGGCTTCTTGACCGACTTTTGGGTGAACCTCGCCGCGGGCCTCGAGCGTGACGACCGAGCGGCCGTCGAGCAGGCGCTGCGCGCCGAAAACATCGAGCCGACTCTGCACACGATCGTCGAGCGCGTGATCGCTGCGAACCCCCGTCTGTCGTCGCGACTGGCGGTCTGGTGCCGGCGTCTGGTCGGCGACACCCTGCTGCAGGCCCGCAGCGCGCTCGTCATGCACGATGACCACACCCGCGACGAAGCGCAGATCGAGCCGGTCATGACCGAGCTGATCGGCGAGCACACCCGCCGCATGGACCGCCTGGGCCTGACGGCCTAACACCGCCCCGTTAGCGCGCGGCGGTGACGGGGGCGCCTGGCCGCATCAGCTCGGCGAGCAGTTCCGCGTCGGCCTGCTCACGCTTCGGCGGCAGGATGCGCGCAATCGCGATCGACACGATGGTCGCGATGCTGAAGGCGATCAGCCAGATCCAGACGGCCTCGTGGGTGAGGCCCGCCCAGGCGCCGATTGCCCAGGTGACGCAGACTGCCGCACCACCCGCGGCGGGCAGCACGAGCAAGCCGTACTGCGAGCGCCCGGGCAGCAGGTAGCGCAGAGCGAGCCCGATCAGCGCGCCGATCACGGCCGCGGGGATGAGCGCGAGGCCCATCGTTAGCCCACGAAGCCGACGCGACGCGTCTGGTCCGAGCCGATCTCGACGTAGCCAATTGCTGCCGTCGGAACGACGTAGCGCTTGCCCTTGTCGTCGGTGAAAGTGACGAGCGGCGCGCCCTTTTCGATGGCGGCGCTGACGAGCGTTTCGACCTCGTCGGCGCTCTGCGTCGACTCGAAGGCGACCTCACGCGGGCTGTTCAGAATTCCGATGCGAATGTCCACGATTCGAAGCGTAGTCGGCTCGGATGCGCGCCGCCTCGCTGTTCACCGTGAGCGGAGCATCCGTTCTCGCCCCGCATCGTTCTGCCCTGTCGGTGCTCCGCGTTAGCGTGATCGGTATGCCCGTTCTCGTCGCCCGCGATCCGGATGCGCGTCCCGCGCCGGTCGCGCTCGACGATTCCCAGCGCGCTCCCCTCGCCGCACTGTTCGACGGGGCAGGGTCGGGCGTCGCCGTGCTCGGTGCGCCGGGTACGGGCAAGACGACGCTGATCGTCGAGGCCGTCGTCGAAGCGGTGACGGTGCGCGGGTTCGCGATTGACCGGGTGATGGTGCTGACCCCGTCGCGACGCTCGGCGACCGCGTTGCGTGATCACCTGGCCGAGCGGCTGGCCTCGGCGGTGCCGGGCATTGCCCTACCGGGCCCCCTCGCGCGCAGTGTGGCGGCGTTCGCGCACGCCCTGCTCGCCGCTGCGGCCCGCGCCGCGGGTGAGGAGGAGCCGCGGCTCATCAGCGGGTCGGACCAAGACTCCGACATCGCCGAACTGCTGGCGGGTCACGAGGCCGACCGCACGGGGCCGGCGTGGCCTGAGTACCTCGGCCCTGATGTGCGGCGGCTCGAGGCGTTTCGCACCGAGTTGCGTGACGCGATCGCCCGCCTGTCGGAGCACAACTGGACCACCGACCGGCTGCGCGCCGAGGGCGCAGCTCACGCGCGGCCCGAGTGGGCCGCGATCGCCGACTTTGTGGACGAGTACCGCGTGGTGCTCGGCGGGTCGCGCGCCGGGCAGGTCGACCCGGCCGAGCTGGTGCGCGCTGCCGTCGCTTTCGTTGCCTCGGCGCCGTCCGGAACCCTGCCCGCCGTCGTGTGTGTCGACGACGCGCACGACCTCACGCCCTCCGGCATCGCGCTGGTGATGGCGCTCGCCGCGGCGGGCACACGCGTGCTCGTTGCCGGCGACCCCGACGTCGCGACAACCGGCTTCCGCGGCGCCGAGCCTGAGGCGCTCGCGCGGCTCGCGCGCGGTCTCGGGGGGCCCGCCGCCGCGCCGTTCGTGCTCGACACCGCTCACCGTCAGTCGGCGCCGCTGCGCGAGCTAACGGCCCTCTACGCGCAGCGCATCGGGGCGGCCGGAGCCGGGCGCCAGCGGCGTGCCAGGGCGGGTCGCGACGATGACGCCAGTGACCTGGGCGGTGCGCTGATGGCGCTCACCGCCTCCAGTCCGTCGCGCGAGCGCGCCCTCGTCGCAGATCTACTGCGCGAACGCCACCTCATCGACGGTGTGCCGTGGTCGCAGATGGCCGTGCTCGTGCGCAGCGGGGCGCTCGTTCCGCCGATCGTGCGGGCGCTGGCAGCAGCCGAGATTCCCGTGCGGGCGACGACCGCGGGGCGGCCGCTGCGCGAGCATCCGGCCGCGCGCGCCCTCGTGCGCATGGTTGATGTGGGTGTGGGGCGCTCGCCGCTCGACGCGG
>DASSWY010000069.1:0-3519 GCA_035704325.1 Microcella sp.
CCGAACACCTCGAAGTGCAGACGGCAGACCCGCACGCACTGTTGCCGCAGTTGAGCCACGCCGGCGCGATCTTCCTCGGTGACCACACCCCGGTGAGCCTCGGCGACTATGCCGCGGGGTCGAACCACGTGCTTCCCACCGGGGGCCAGGCACGATTCAGCGCGGGGCTCGGCGCCTACACCTTCTTGCGTGCGCAGCAGATCGTCGAGTACGACCGCGCCGCGCTGCAGAGCATCGCTCACCACGTCGTGGCGCTCAGTGACGCCGAGGCCCTGCCCGCACACGGGGCGGCGATCACTGCGCGCTTCACCGAGGGGGAGCACCCGCTCGACTAGGCTGAAGCACCATGCACTGCCCCTTTTGCCGGCACACAGACAGCCGCGTCGTCGACTCCCGCACGAGCGACGACGGCCTCGCTATTCGGCGCCGGCGCCAGTGCCCCGAGTGCGGCCGACGCTTCTCGACGACCGAGACCGCATCGCTCTCCGTGGTCAAGCGCTCGGGCGTGGCCGAGCCCTTCTCCCGCGACAAGATCGTGGCCGGCGTGCGCAAAGCCTGCCAGGGGCGACCGGTCACCGACGGCGACCTCGCTCAGCTCGCCCAGCGGGTGGAAGAGAATCTGCGCGCCACCGGGGCATCGCAGCTCGAGGCGAACGACATCGGTCTCGCGATCCTGCCCGAGCTGCGGCAGCTCGATGAAGTCGCCTACCTCCGCTTTGCGAGCGTCTACCAGGCCTTTGAGAATCTCGACGACTTCGAAGCCGCCATCACGCAACTGCGAGCGGAAGACGCCGAACGCGCCTCGAGCGCCGAGTGATGGGGCTCTACGACCTCGTTTTTCGCACGGTGCTGACCCGCATCGACCCCGAGCGTGCGCACCACCTCGCCGCGGCCGTCATCCGCACCATTCCGCGCCTCGGCCTCACCGCTGTGGTACGCCGCGTGTGTCGCCCCGACCCGTCGCTGTCGGTGCACGCCCTCGGCCTGACGTTTGAGTCGCCGTGGGGGATGGCCGCAGGCTTCGATAAGAACGCCGACATGATTCGCGGGCTCTGGGCACTCGGCTTCGGGCACATCGAGGTCGGCACGGTGACAGCCATCCCGCAGGAGGGCAACCCCCGCCCGCGGCTCTTCCGGCTCGTTGCGGATCGGGCCGTGATCAATCGCATGGGCTTCAACAATCGGGGGGCGCAGGCCGCCGCCGACAACGTCCGTCGGGCTCGTGCGCGCGGTGCCGGGCCGATCATCGGCGCGAACATCGGCAAGTCGCGCGTCGTGGACGTCGCCGACGCCATCGACGACTATCGGCAGAGCGCTCGCCTCATGGCCCCCGTCGCCGACTACCTCGCCGTAAATGTGTCGTCGCCGAACACGCCCGGCCTCCGCGGCCTGCAAGACGACACCCTCCTGGGGCCGCTTCTCGACGCGGTCCTCGACGAGGCTGGTGGCCTTCCGGTGCTCGTCAAGATCGCCCCCGACCTCGACGATGAGGCGGTCGAGGCGGTCGCGCGGCTCGCCGTCGTGAAGGGGCTTGCCGGCATCATCGCCACGAACACCACCATCGGCCGTGCCGGGCTCGTCACCGACGCCGCTCGCGTCGAGGCGGCCGGTGCCGGGGGCCTGAGCGGGGCACCCGTGCGCGCCCGCGCCCTCGATGTGCTCCGCATCATTCGCCGCGTCGTGCCCGCCGACTTTTGCGTCATCGCCGTCGGGGGCATCGAGTCAGCCGACGACGCGCGCGAGCGGCTCGCGGCGGGCGCCACCCTCATCCAGGGCTACACGGGGTTCCTGTACCGCGGGCCGCTGTGGGCGCGAGAGATCCTGCGGGGCCTCGCCCGCGCATCCCGTGCCTAGTCTCGTCGAGCGGTCCTCGGGCTAGACGGGGTACTCGCCGCGCTTGACCTGCGGCTTCGGCAGGCGCAGCACGCGCAGCTGCAGGGCACGCATTCCGGCGTACCAGCCCACGCCCTTCTCGACGCGATCGTCGCCAAACTTCTTCTTCAACCGGCGCTTGACGAGATTCGCGAGCAGGATGCTGTCGGCCACGGCGATGAGGAAGAACGCCCATAGGGCGATAATCGCGATGAACTGCGCGTCAAGGCTCGGCAGGAAGGTGGCGATGATCACGAGGAACATCACGGGAATCATGAACTCGCCGAAACTCGTTCGCGCGTCGACGTAGTCGCGCACGTAGCGGCGCTGCGGACCGCGGTCACGCTGCGGGAGGTAGCGCTCATCGCCGCGGGCGAGACCCTCGCGGGCGCGTTCGCGCGCCTCTGCCATGCGCTGACGGTTTTCCTCGCGGGCGCGCTTGCGGTCGTTCGGGACGAGCGGCCGCTTCCGCGCGGCCTCGCGCTCCTTGCGCGTCGGCGTCGGGCGACCCTTACCGGTCGAGATCGCGAGCGCGGCGGCCTCGGCGTCAGCGCTCGCCTGCGCAGCGGCGCTCGGGGTGGTGCTCGGGTCGTTCTTGCGGGCCACGGCGGCTCGTCCTTCCGGTCGGGTCTTGCGCTATTAGGGTACCCGCATGACCTCCGACGCCCTCCCCGCCTCGACCGACCCCGAGCTCCTCGCCCGACTGGGCGATAGCGTGCGCGACCGCATGCCGCAGACGATCGCCGAGCTGTCGCAGCTTGTGCGCATCCCCTCGGTCTCGTGGGACGGCTTCGATCCGGCGCACGTGCGGGCCTCCGCCGAGGCAACGGCCGAGTTGCTGCGCGGTCTCCAGGTGTTCGACCGCGTCGAGATTGTGCAGGCGCCCGTCGCCGAGGGCTCCGAAACGATGGGCCAGCCCGCCGTATTGGCCCGCCGCGAGCCCCGCGCCGGACGCCCAACAGTGTTGTTGTACGCGCACCACGACGTGCAGCCTCCCGGCGACGAGGCGCTGTGGGATTCGCCGGCGTTCGAGCCGACCGTCCGCGGCGACCGCCTCTACGGTCGCGGCGCCGCCGATGACAAGGCGGGAGTCATCGCCCACGTCGCCGCGATCCACTCGCTCGTCGAGACGGTCGGCGACCCCGACGTGGGCATCGTCGTCTTCATCGAGGGCGAGGAGGAGTTCGGTTCGCGGTCGTTCCGGGCACTGCTCGACGCCCACCGCGACACGCTCGCCGCCGACGTCATCGTGGTTGCCGACAGCGACAACTGGACCACCGAGAGTCCGTCGCTCACGGTGGGACTGCGGGGCAACGCCGCGTTCACGCTGACGGTCTCCACGCTCGAGCACGCATCCCACTCGGGCATGCTCGGGGGAGCGGCGCCGGACGCGATGCTCGCCGCCGTCCGGCTGCTCGCCACTCTGCACGACGAGGACGGTTCGGTCGCGGTCGAGGGGATGCGCGCGCACGATCAGGAGGTCCCGGCAGACGACCTCGAGCGCTTCCGCCACGAGGCCGGTCTGCTGCCCGGCGTGACCCCGATCGGGCGGGGGCGCATCCTCAGCCGCCTCTGGGCCCAGCCGGCGATCACCGTCACGGGCATCGATGCGCCGAGCGTGCAGAACGCGTCGAACACGCTGCTGCC
>DASSWY010000095.1:0-2560 GCA_035704325.1 Microcella sp.
TCGAGGCTCGCGATCTCGCCCGCGATGCGGCCGACGCCAACGACGCTGATGGGCCCGTTCGGGTCGCGCTCTTCCGCCCCGAAGGCAGCCTCAGCCACGTCGATCATGCGCTGCGGCAGATTCAGGATGATTTGCACGACCGCCTCGATGTTCTCGCCGACCGCAGGAAGAACCTCCGACGCGGGCTGTCGCACCGTCTCGAACGCCGGGGCGATGCCCGCAAAGCCCACCTCCTCGGTCACCGGCTCGCCGGAGGCGTCCTCGACGATCTCGCCCCGCTCATCCACGACGAACCGCTCGGTGAGCAGCGGCGTGAGGCTCAGGCGCACCTCCTCGCCGTCCCGCTCAACAACAATGGGGATCGTGCGACCCGCTGCCGGGCGAATCGCGGCAGAGACGTCATCCCACTCGGTGATGTCCTGGCCGTCAATGGACACGACGCGGTCGCCCGGCAGGAGCCCCGCCTCATTGCCGGGGGCTACGGGGGTATCGGGGCCACACTCTTGCTGCTCACTGGTCGCCGGAACGACGCACTCGTTGATGCTGCCGAGCGTCGTCGAGGGCTGAGCGATACCGAAGCCCATCAGGAGCACGGCGTACAGCACGACCGCGATGACGAGGTTCATGAACGGGCCACCGAGCATGATGATGATGCGCTTCCAGACGGGCAGCAGGTAGAAGGTGCGCTTTTCGTCGCCATCCGGAATCGTGTCGGCGGACGCCGCGCGGGCATCCTGAACGAGCGTCTGGAAGAAGCCCGTCGTCGCGTAGCGCTCGTGCGACTCGCCCTTGGCCGGCGGGTACATGCCCGCCATCGAGATGTAGCCGCCGAGCGGGATCCACTTGAACCCGTATTCGGTCTCGCCGCGACGCGTCGACCAGATCGTCTTACCGAAGCCGATCATGAACTGACCGACCCGAACCCCGAACGCTTTGGCTGGCACGAAATGGCCCAGCTCGTGCAGTGCAATCGAGACGACGAGGCCGACCACGATGACGAGAACGCCAAGGATGTACAGCAGAACGGACTCCACGGGGTCACTGTAACGGTGGGTACCATGGCGTCTCATGACCGCCACGACCGATCACGTTGCCGGTCCCGAGATCGCTCCGGGCAGCGTGCTCGGCGACCGCTACCGCGTCGACGCCGTAATTGGCACGGGCGGTATGTCGAGCGTGTACGCGTCGACCGATCTGCAACTCGGACGCCCCGTCGCCCTCAAGGTATTCCGCGCAGAGTTGGCGGCCGGCGACGGCATGAGTCGGCACCGTGACGAAGTCGACCTGCTCGCTTCGCTCAATCACCCCGCCCTCGTCACCCTGTTCGATGCGGTCAACGACGTCCCCGTTCCCGGCGGCGCAGCCCTCGTGCTTGAACTCGTCGACGGAGACGATCTCGGCCGCATTCTTGAGCACCACGGGCGAATTCCCAGCGATCAGCTGGCCGTGATCGGCGCCACAATTGCCGAGGGGCTCGCGTACATTCACGACCGAGGAATCATTCACCGCGATGTGAAGCCCGGCAACATCCTCGTTCCGCTCACCGCGGAGGGCGAGACAGCGCCGCGCGCGAAGCTGGTCGACTTTGGCATCGCCCGACTCATCGATGCCGACGGCAAGACCGGCACGGGCGCCGTGCTCGGCACAGTGCACTACCTCAGCCCCGAGCAGGCTCTCGGCGCGCAGGTCGGACCAGCGAGTGATGTGTATTCGCTCGGCCTCGTGCTACTGGAGGCGCTCACTGGGCGTCGAGCGTTCGACGGAACCGGCATTGAAGCGGCTGCCGCCCGCGTGAGCCGCGATCCGAACCTGCCGACCGATCTGCACGTCGGCTGGGCGTCCCTCATCGGGCGCATGACCGTCCGCGAGCCCGACGAACGGCCCAGTGCGCTCGACGTGGCGGGCGAACTGCGCGTGCTCGCCGATGTGCCAGCGCTGCCCAGTGAGAATGCGGCGACCGCGCCGGTCGCGGCCGTCACAGCTCCCACCACACCCCTGTCACCCCCGACCAGCACTGACGGTCGAGAGGAACACCTCGCCGACGGTGCCACGAGAGTGCTGCCCGCGGTGCCTGACCCGCGGCTGCACGACCAGACCTCGACGCCCGCTCGCGGCCCGCGTCGGCTCGCGCGCCGCGGCCTGATCGCCGCCGGCATGGTCGTGCTCTTCGTCGTCGGATTCGCCGGGTTCGCCACCCTCGCCGCGCTGACGCAACCGGCCGGCGCCGACGGCACGGGTGAGGGCGTCAGCTACCCCACCGTTGAGGGTGAACTGGGCGAACAGCTCGAACGACTGCAGCGGAGCGTTGCGCCGTGAGCGGGCTCACCGTGGGCCGCAGGTGCCGCCACGCCATCGTCAGCGCCGCACTCGCCTCGGCGCTCATCGTCGGCGGCTGCGCGAGCGCGCCGTCGTACGACCCCGACACGGCCGACCAGCTCCAGCAACAAGTACGTGACGTGACGACCGCGAGCGCACAGGGCGCATACGACGAGGCGCACACGGCCCTCCTCGAACTCGAGGCTGACGCGCGCGACGCCCACGCTCGCGAACTCATCACCGC
>DASSWY010000334.1:0-4755 GCA_035704325.1 Microcella sp.
GGCGCGAGCTCGGTGCGTCCGCGCACCCACAGCAGGTGTGGCCGGTGCGACCCCAGGCGGTCGAGCCCGCCGGGCCAACCGTCATCATCAGGTACCAATAGTTGAGCACCCACGGTGCCCGCGATCTCGAGCGCTCGCACCACATCTTCTGATTTCAGGCGCGGTGTCCAGCGGCGAACAGCGTTCGTCGCCGCCTCAGCGCTGAGCTCACCAGCCGACAACGCGACGAGAGTCGCCGGGGTGCAGCCATCAATGAGC
This sequence comes from Microcella sp., assembly GCA_035704325.1. Classification (GTDB taxonomy): domain Bacteria; phylum Actinomycetota; class Actinomycetes; order Actinomycetales; family Microbacteriaceae; genus Microcella. The sequence goes on from DASSWY010000334.1 coordinate 259, forward strand.
GCTTGCGCGGCGGCGACGAGCGAGCCAGCATCGGCGAGGTAGCCGACGGCGGCATCACCGGGTTCCGCAATCACGTGCCAGAAGGCACGAGCCATGAGATCGTCGCGCTCATCAGCGCTCTGCACAAGGCGCCCCACCCTGTCGAGCGTCGCGTCGAGGCGGGAGGCGGGGATGCGCCAGAGTGTCGACGCCATCACTGCACCCCCTTGCGCAAATAGAGCGCCGCGCCGACGTGCTCGAGGCTTGGGGTTGTCGCTCCTGCCAGATCGGCGACTGTCCACGCGAGCCGAAGCACCCGGTCGTACCCGCGCATAGTCAGGGCGCCGCGCTCGAGCGCGCGATCCAGGGGTGCCCGCGCCGTGGCGGGTAATCGCCACGGCGCCGCACGCAGCACGGAGCCCGACACCTGCGCATTCAGGCGGTGGCCGTGCGCCGCCCAGCGCTCGGCAGCCACGCGGCGCGCCGCCACCACCGCCGCGCGAGCATCGGCCGTCGTGCGCTCGCCGCGGCTCGGCCCGATGAGGTGAGCCGTCGACACCCGGCGCACGCCGAGGTGCACGTCGATGCGGTCCAATAGTGGCCCGGAGAGGCGGCCCAGGTAGCGCCGACGCATGATCGGCGTGCAGGTGCAATCGCCATCGATCGTGCCGGCGTTGCCGCACGGACACGGGTTCGCCGCCAACACGAGCTGGCATTGGGCGGGAAACCGTGCCACCGTTCGCGCGCGGTGAATCGTGATCCAGCCGGTCTCGAGCGGCTGACGGAGGGCATCGAGCACGGTCGCCGAGAACTCGGGCGCTTCATCGAGGAATAGCACCCCGTGGGCGGCCCGGGAGATTGCCCCCGGGCGTACGAGCCCACTGCCCCCGCCCACCAGCGACGCCATCGTGGCGCTGTGGTGGGGTGCCTCGAACGGTGGCCTCGTGATGAGCGCATCGACGGGCTCCCCGCACAGTGACCGAACAGACGACACCTCAATCGCGGCTTCGGCGTCGAGGTCGGGAAGGATCGCGGGAAGGCGCGAGGCGAGCATCGTCTTTCCCGCACCAGGAGGGCCCAGCATCATCACGTGGTGCCCTCCCGCTGCCGCCGTGACGAGGGCATTAATGGCATCGGGATGGCCGACGACGTCGGCGAGGTCTGCCGACGATGTCGCATCAGCCGCTGCTGCTCCGGTGCCCGAACCGGGGCGCATCACCGGTTCACACGGCTCGGCGTCGAGCTCGGCACCGTGGCGAATCAACACCTCGCGCAGCGACGGAAGCCCCACGACGTCGATACCGCTCACCAGCGAGGCCTCATCGACGTTGCCGGTTGGCACGATGACACGGCGCGCGCCGCTGCGCTTTGCCGCGAGCACCGCGGGCAAAACGCCGTGCACCGGCCGTAGCCGCCCATCGAGACCCAGCTCACCCAGGTGCACGGTGTCGCCCACCGATTGCGCGGGAACTGTGCCACCGCTCGCCAGCGCAGCAACGGCGATTCCGAGGTCGAAGCCCGAGCCGTGCTTCGGCACGGCGGCGGGCGACAGGTTCACCGTGACGCGACGAGCGGGCAGTTCGACGCCCGAATTGAGCGCGGCGGATCGCACGCGGTCTTTTGCCTCGCCGAGCGCCGCATCCGGAAGCCCGATGATCGAGAAGCCGGGCAACCCCGACGAGAGATCGGCCTCAATGTGCACGAGCGCGCCGTCGACACCATTCAGCGCGATGGCACGCGTACTCACCACCGGCATCAGGCCACCTGCTCGACGTGCTCGACCAGTGTCTGACCCGGCGCCGTAATGACCGCGATGGCATCGAGACGAATGCGGCCGACGGGGCCGTTCTCGCGACACCAGGCCGCGGCGAGGCGGCGCAAGCGGGCCAACTTCGCCGCCGTGATCGCCTCGAGGGGATGGCCGTAGCCGCGCCCCGATCGGGTCTTCACCTCAACGAACACGGTCGTGCCGTCACGCTCGACAATGACGTCGAGCTCGCCGATCGAACACCGCCAGTTGCGGTCGATGATGCGATAGCCGGCCGACGCGAGATGGTCGACCGCGATCTGTTCGCCGGTTCTTCCGACGATGTCTTTGCGTGCCATGAAAGCCTCCTGGCGCGCCAGCATGGTGCGGCACGGAGCTCGTCAACGGCTCACCCGATGTGTTCGCGGTCGGGCGCGTGATCAGATCGCTTGGGGAGGAGCCGAACTACTCGTCGAGGGCAAGTTCTTTCGGCAGCTTCAGGTCTTTCTTGCCAAGCTCTTCGACGTTCACATCTTTGAACGTCAATACCTTGACGCTCTTCACGAAGCGGTCTGAGCGGTAGACATCCCACACCCACACATCAGTGAGGGTGAGCTCGAAGTAGAAATCGCCGCCCACTTCGCGGACAACCTGCTCGACCTCGTTCGCAAGATAGAAGCGGCGCTCGGTCTCGACCACGTACTGGAACTGCGACGCCACGTCGCGGTACTCGCGGTACAGGGCGAGCTCGACCTCGCGGTCGTAGTCCTCGAAATCGTCGTCGTCCATCGCGGCCAGTCTAGACCTCCGCGCCCAACGAGCCCCGCGCATCCCCCGTCGCCCCCGGAGAACGCAACCATGAGCGCCGGTGGCGGTCAGATGGGCCGTGCTCGGCGATGGCAGCAAGGTGAGCAGGCGAACCGTAGCCCTTATTGCCGTCCCAGCCATAGACAGGCAACCGCTCGTGCTCGGTACGCATGAGGGCATCCCGATGTTCTTTTGCGATGATCGACGCGGCGGCGACCGACGCGCAGTCGCGGTCAGCCTTCGCTCGCGTGCGAATGCGGGGGGCCGTAACGAGCGCGGGCGTCAGCCAGTCGTGCACGCCGTCCACGATGACCTCAGCCCGGCCGACGTCGACCCCCACGTCGTGGAGGGCGATCAGCGCTCGGCGACCGGCCAACCCGAGCGCGGCAATGATGCCGAGCTCATCGACCTCGCTCGGTTGCGACTCCCCCACGGCAATGGCCTGCGCCCAGCCCTGCGCGAGGGGAACAAGTGCCGCACGCCGTGCGGGAGACAACAGTTTCGAATCGCGCAGACCCGACGGATGCTCGCCGCACGTCGGCAGGATCGCGCACGCCCCGACGGCCACGACCCCCGCGAGCGCGCCACGACCCACCTCATCGATGCCGATGATGACGGGGGCACCCGCCGCAAAGAGCGCGCGCTCAACCTCGAGCGTGGCGTCAACAGGCACGGTGCTACTCGACCGGGCCGACGCCGTCGAATGTCAGTGGGTAGTTGTCGAGCCACGCCCATCGCTCGACCGGCCAGCTGACGACGATGGCGCGTCCCACCACATCGTCGAGCGGCACGAAGCCCTCGGTTGACCCGGTGCGGTTATAGCGGGAATCGCTCGACTCGTAGCGGTTGTCTCCCATGACCCAGAGGGACCCCTCGGGAACCGTGACCTGGAAGTCAATACCGCTGACGTCGGGCGCACCTTCCCGCACCTTCACGTACGGCTCGTCGATCGGCACTCCGTTGATGACCAGCTGCCCCAGGTCGTTGCAGCACACCACACGATCACCGCCGATCCCAATCACCCGCTTGACGAGATGTTCGTCGCTGTCGGATGCGCTCAGACCGACGAGCGAGAGCAGCCAGTCTCCGGCTGCCTCGATGGGGGTGCGCGGTTGCTCGGGGGGCGTCGTCAGCCACCCGCCGGGGTCGCGAAAAACCACGACATCGCCGCGCTCGACCGGGACAAGATCGGGCACGAGCTGGTTGACGATGATGCGGTCGTCGACCTCGAGCGTCGGCTCCATCGACACGGAAGGGATGAAGAAGGAGCGAAAGAGAAACGTCTTGATGAGGAACGAGATGACGAGCGCGGCGGCCACGATGACGAGGACGTCGCGCAGAAAACCGAGAACCTGGCTACGGGGGGACGGACGCTCAGGGGCGGCGTCGCGCGAACTCGGCGTCTCATCGGCGGCCGAGATGGGCGGCGCGGTCTCGTCGGTCATGTCTCCCCCGGTATCGTGCCGGTCAAGTCTAGGCCCCGACCAGGTGGCCACTCGCCGGAAGGCGCATCGCCTCTTGCAACAGCGAAGGCCCCGCTCGACAGATCGAGGGGGCCTTCGTGACGGTCGCGTGTAAGCGCGTTCAGCTGTCGCGCTTCTCTTTGATCTTGGCCTTCTTGCCGCGCAGACCGCGGAGGTAGTAGAGCTTCGCACGACGCACGTCACCGCGGGTGACGACCTCGATGTGATCGATCACCGGCGAGTGCACCGGGAAGGTGCGCTCGACGCCGACCTGGAAGCTGACCTTGCGGACCGTGAAGGTCTCGCGGATTCCCTCGTTCGAGCGGCCGATGACGACGCCCTGAAAAACCTGGATACGGGAGCGGTTGCCCTCGACGATGTTGACGTGCACCTTCACGGTGTCGCCGGGACGGAAGTCGGGGATGTCGGACCGCAGCGAGGCTGCGTCGACGTGGTCGAGGATGTGCATGTCAGTTCGCTCTCTGCGCCGCCACAGGTCGG
>DASSWY010000128.1:0-2939 GCA_035704325.1 Microcella sp.
GTAGTCCCACTGGATGGTGCGTGACTTCTCGACCCAGCGGTCGAGGTCGGCGAGGTCGATCTCGTCGACGGCTGCGTACCGCACCTGGCCGACCTTGAAGCTGCCCTCAACGTGCAGGCCGGGTTCGTCGAACGACTGGCCGCTCCAGAACAGCAATTGAACGTTGTCTTTCCGCGTCGCAAAGCCAGCGACCGGGTTGCCGTCGAGAAACCACACGGGGTGGCGGTGCCACACCTTCGCCTCGGCCTCGGGGAGCCCCGCGTCGATGCGGTCGGCGAGCACGTTTTCGATCGAGCGGGCGGGTTCGGGCTGCTCGTCGATGTAGGCGCGAACGTCGTTGGGAATCGTCATTCCGTCATCATGCTCCGGTTTGCACGAAAATATAGACAGTATCGCTATCGATAGTTACAGTATCCATTATGAGGATGCGCGAACTGAGTGATCGAACCGGCGTCGCGGTACCCACGCTCAAGTTCTACCTGCGCGAGGGGCTGCTGCACGCGGGGGAGCGCACGAGCCCGAACCAGGCGCAGTACGACGACAGTCATGTCGACCGCGTGCGCCTGATCCGCGCGCTCATCGAGGTCGGCGGCCTGCCGATCGCGAGGGCTGCGGAGGTTGTCACCGCCATGCAGACCCCGGGAATGCCCGTCAGCAGCGTGTTCGGCATCGCCCAGCGCGCGGTGAGTGAGCGGGCACTGCCCGACGACACAGACGCGACGTACAGTGCAGGAGCCGTACCGAGCGACGCTCGCGGCCCCCTTCCCACGCGCACGACGGGGGAGGCGTTGATCGCCGAGCTGTGTGCCGCGCGAGGATGGGCGGTGCACGCCAACAACCCGGGGTTGGCGATGGCGGCGCGGGTGCTCGACACCTACGAGTCGTTGGGCCAGCGTCGGCTGCTTGCCGTGCTCGACGCCTACGCCGCGGCGGCCGATCGGGTCGCCGCTGCCGACCTTGCCGCGGTTGCCGCTGCGGCCGAAGAGACGCGCGGTGACCTCTCGGTGATGTCCGACGTCGTGATCGTCGGAACCGTTCTGGGTGATTCCCTTCTCGCCGGGCTTCGGCGCATCGCCCAGGAGGCGGAATCCTTCCGCCGCTTCCCCGCACCGCCCCCGGCCGCTTCGGCGACCCCGCACCAACAGGACCCGCCATGCTGACCGAACCCCGCGCATCCGTTGACCGCCCTGAATCGAGCGCCGCCTGGCGCCTCGACCTGCCCCGCACCGAGTGGCACCGGCCGCTCACGGTGCTCGCCATCGCGCTCAGCGCCCTCAGCGTCGTTGCCCTCGTGGGCTACCTCGTTGACCCGCGTGAGCTCGTCGGGCGCCCCCTGTGGGAGAAGCCCCTCAAGTTCGCCGTCTCAGGGGCGCTGTATGCCGTGACCTGGGCCTGGATCATCGGCCACTTCTCGCGCTGGCGCCGCGTCGCGTGGTGGGCGGGCACCGTCATCACCGTCACCCTCGCCGTCGAGTTGGTGATCATCGTCGGCTTCGCTGCCGCGGGCATGCGCAGCCACTTCATGGTCGACACCCCGCTCGCCACGACGGCGTGGGCGATCATGGCAGCCGCGATCACCACCCTGTGGGTCGCGACCTTCGTCGCCGGGCTCGCCCTCTGGCGAAACCCCGGCGGCGACCCCGCCCGGCGCACGGCGATTCGCGCCGCCGTCGCCCTGTCACTGCTCGGCATGGCACTCGGGTTTCTCATGACAGGGCCGACCGCCGCGCAACTCGACGACTTTCAGGGCGTCGCCGGCGCGCACACCGTGGGGCTCGCCGACGGCGGCCCCGGCCTACCGCTACTCGGCTGGAGCACCGTCGCCGGCGACCTGCGCATTCCGCACTTCATCGGCATGCACGCACTGCAGGCGATTCTGCTGCTGGCACTCGCGCTCGAACTCGCGGCCCGGCGGGTGCCGGCGCTCGCCGACGCTGAGACGCGCCGCCGACTCGTCATCGTCGGCAGCTCGGCGTTTCTCGCCGTCATCGCCATCGTCACCCAGCAGGCGTTGCGCGGTCAGTCGATTGTCGCCCCGGATGGGCTCACCCTGTCGCTCGGGATCGCCACCGCCGCCCTCGCGCTCGCTTCCGCGATCGCGGTGCTCGTCTCCCGGCGCGTGGCGCGCGCGGGCGCGTCTAGCGGGACGGGAGCCCGCGGCGCTCGAGTGCCGCGCGCAGGTGCTCGCGCCCGGACAGGTTCTGGTAGTCGCTGAGTCTGCGCAGCACGGTCTGCCGCCAGCTGACCGGTCGACCCTGGCTGGCGTAGTAGTCGCCGAGGGCTGACTCGTAGGCGGCCGAGCCCGCCGCAGCGGCCTCGGGGTCGTATCGCTCGTGGTGCAGCACGGCCGACTGCGGCAGGCGGGGCTTGACCCCCGCGGTGTCGGTTGGGTCAGGGTGTCCGATGGCCAGCCCCGCGACGGCCATGGCGCGCGGCGGCAGGCCGAGCAGCTCGGCGACACCGTCGGGGTCGTTGCGCATGGCGCCGATGTAGACGCCGCCGAGGCCGAGCGATTCGGCGGCGACGAGCGCGTTCTGCGAGGCGAGGGCAGCATCCACCATGCCGACGATGGTCGACTCAACGAGATCGGCGGCGGCGAGCGCGACGCCCGCGTCGTCGGCGAGCTGGGCCGCGCGCGAGAAGTCGGCGACCCACACGAGCACGACGGGCGCCTGCTCGATGAACGCCTGGTCGCCGGCGAGCTGGCGGAGGGCGCGCTTGCGCTCGGGGTCGCGTACCGCGACGACGCTCCACGACTGCAGGTTCGACGAGGTCGAGGCCGACTGTGCGGCCGCGACGAGGGCGGTCAGCGTGTCGTCGTCGACCGCGCGCTCGGTGAAGCGACGCACCGAGCGGTGGGCGAGCATCGTCGCAAGCGTGTCGTTCCAGGGGCCGCGCCACCGCGCATCCTTGTCGCCGTAGCGAGCGCGCAGCGCCGC
>DASSWY010000138.1:0-3039 GCA_035704325.1 Microcella sp.
GACAGGCCCCCCGCGTGCGGATGACGACGAACCGCTAAACGGTGCCGACGAGGTTGCGGAACCGGGCGATGGCTGCGAACTCTTCGGGGTCGAGGCTGGCCCCGCCGACGAGGGCGCCGTCGACATCTTTCTGAGCCATGAAGCCAGCAATGTTGCTGGACTTCACACTGCCCCCGTACAGGATGCGCGCGCGGGCCGCCGCCTCGTCGCCCCACGCCTCGGCAATGGTCGCGCGGAGCGCCTGACAGACCTGCTGAGCTTGCTCAGGCGTGGCCGCCTGGCCGCTGCCGATTGCCCACACGGGCTCGTACGCGACGACGATGTCGGACGCCGCGTCGACCGCCTCCAGCACGGCCTTGAGCTGGCCCACCGGCACCGCCGAGGCGCCGTGCTCTTCGAGGTCAGCGGCGGTCTCACCGACGCACACGACGGGGGTGACCCCGTGCTTCAGCGCTGCCGCCGTCTTGCGGGCGACCACGCCGTCGTCTTCGTGGTGGTACTCACGCCGCTCGGAGTGCCCGACGATCACGTAGTGGCAGTCAAGCTTTGCGAGAAACTGACCCGAAATCTCACCGGTGTACGCGCCGCCATCGTGCTCGGAGAGGTCTTGCCCGCCGTAGCGCACATCAAGCGAGTCGGCGCCTACGAGCGTCTGCACGCTGCGCAGGTCGGTGAACGGCGGAAACACCGCCACCTCGACCTCGCTGAACGGATGCCCCTTATCGCGCAGGGTCCACGCAAGCTTCTGCACGGTGGCGATCGCCTGCAGGTGGTCGAGGTTCATTTTCCAGTTACCCGCAATCAGCGGGATACGCGTGGTCACCATCCGAGGACCTCCAGTCCGGGGAGCTTCTTACCTTCGAGGAATTCCAGGCTCGCGCCACCGCCCGTGGACACGTGGCCAAACTGCTCGTCGCGGAAGCCGAGGGCGCGCACGGCGGCTGCCGAGTCGCCGCCTCCGACGACACCCAGGCCGTCGACGCGGGTGAGCGCCTCGGCCACGGTCTTCGTGCCGGCGGCGAAGGCCGGGAACTCGAACACGCCCATGGGCCCGTTCCAGAACACCGTCTTCGAGCTGGCGATGAGTTCGGCGAAGCGGGCAGCGGTCTCGGGTCCGATGTCGAGCCCGATGCCCGCCTCACCCGCGGGGCCTGCGGTCAGCGCGTCGGCAGCCTGCACCGTGTGAGCCGCGTCCGCCGCGAAGGCTTCGGCGACAACCACATCGGTCGGCAGCACGATCTCGACGCCGCGCTGCTCGGCCTCGGCCAGGTAGCCCCGCACCGTCTCGAGCTGGTCCTCTTCGAGGAGGCTCGCGCCAATCTCGTGGCCCTGCGCCTTCAGGAAGGTGAAGAGCATGCCCCCGCCGACGAGCAGGCGGTCGACCCGAGGCAGGAGGTGGGCGATGACGCCGAGCTTGTCGGAGACCTTCGAGCCGCCGAGGACGACCGTGTACGGCCGTTCGGGCTTCTCGGTCAACCGGTCAAGCACGTCGAGCTCAGCCGCGATCAACGATCCGGCAGCGCTCGGCAGCGACTGAACGAGCTCGTAAACGCTGGCCTGCTTCCGGTGCACGACGCCGAAGCCGTCCGAGACGACGACGTCGCCGAGCTCGGCGAGCCGTCCGGCGAACCGCGCACGATCATCCGCGTTCTTGCTGGTTTCGTCGGGCGAGAACCGGAGGTTCTCGAGGACAGCGACCTGGCCGTCCTCGAGGCCGTTGACCGCCTCGTGAGCCGCCGAGCCGACCGTGTCACTCGCGAACGTCACCGGTGCGCCCAGCAGCTCACTCATGCGCTGCGCCACCGGACGCAGGCTGTAGCGCGCGTCGGGCTCGCCGTCGGGGCGGCCGAGGTGGGATATCACCACGACCCTCGCCCCGCGGTGGACGAGCGCGTTGATCGTCGGTAAGGACGCGCGAATGCGGCCGTCATCGGTCACCTGGCCGTCCGACAACGGAACATTCAGGTCGCATCGCAGGATCACTCGCCGACCGGCGAGCTCACCCAGGGATTCGATCGTGCGCAGAGCCACGTCAGGAGCCCCGGCCGCGCTTAGAGGCGCTCGGCGACGTACTCGGTGAGGTCGACGAGACGGTTCGAGTAGCCCCACTCGTTGTCGTACCACGCCGACAGCTTGACCTGGTTGCCGTTGACGCGCAGCAGGCCCGCGTCGAAGATCGACGAGTGCGGGTCGGTGACGATGTCGCTGGAAACGATCGGGTCTTCGGTGTACTTGAGGATGCCCTTCATGGGGCCCTCGGCGGCAGCCTTGTACGCGGCGAGAATCTCGTCGGCCGACACCTCGCGGCTCGCCTCGACCGTGAGGTCGGTGATCGAGCCGGTGGGAACCGGAACGCGCAGCGCAAAGCCGTCGAGCTTGCCCTTCAACTCGGGCAGGACGAGGCCAATAGCCTTCGCGGCACCCGTCGAGGTGGGGACGATGTTGACGGCGGCGGCGCGAGCGCGGCGCAGGTCGCCGTGCGGGCCGTCCTGAAGGTTCTGGTCAGCCGTGTAGGCGTGCACCGTGGTCATCAGGCCGCGCTCGATGCCGAAGGTGTCGTTGAACACCTTGGCGAGCGGGGCGAGGCAGTTCGTCGTGCACGAGGCGTTCGAGATGATGTGGTGGTTCGCCGGGTCGTAGTCTTCGTGGTTCACACCGACGACGAAGGTGGCGTCCTCACCGGTCGCCGGGGCCGAGATGAGCACCTTCTTGGCACCGGCGTCGATGTGCTTCTTCGCGGCCTCCGCCTTGGTGAAGAAGCCCGTCGACTCGATCACGATGTCGACACCCAGCTCGCCCCAGGGCAGGTTCGCCGGGTCGCGGTCGGCGAGCACGGTGATCGGCTTACCGTTGACGACGATGGTGTCGCCCTCGAGCTGCACATCGGCGTCGAGGCGGCCCGTGATCGAGTCGTACTTCAGCAGGTGTGCGAGCGCCGCGTTGTCGGTCAAGTCGTTGACGGCGACGATCTCGAGGTCACTGCCCTGGGCGAGAGCCGCCCGGAAGTAGTTGCGGCCGATGCGACCGAAGCCGTTGATA
>DASSWY010000162.1:0-2807 GCA_035704325.1 Microcella sp.
CCGACGCTGAAGCGCATGGTGCCCTCGTATGGCGGCACCGTCTCGGCCGACCCGAAGGTCGCCGACAAGCTGCTCACCGAGACGGCGGCGACGCTCGCGATCGCGCGCTGAGTTCAGCTCTGCGGGCCGGTCGGTCTCTGAGGGGCGCATCGACGCGCGCTGAGCGATAGCCTGGGGGTATGTCGATTCGAGGCGGGGTGTCGCGGTCGCGCGATCCCCGCCGACGAGGCCGCGCATCCCGATCATCGTCCTCATCGATGGGGTGGGGCGCGTGGGTCGGCATCGCCGCGCTCGTCGTCGTCAACATCGTGCTCGTCGCGCTGCTCATCGGCCGGCCCGAGCCCGAGGTCGCCGAGATCGCGTCGCCCGGCCTGATCAGCGAGCCGATTCCGTCGCCGACGCCGAGCGAGACACCGTCGGCCTCGCCGAGCCCCGAGCCAGAGCCCGAACCGCCCGCGACCACCCCCGGCCAGTACGTGCTGGCCGCGGTCGACGGCGCGACAGCGTGGCGCGTGACCACCGGCGCGTGCCCCGAGGCGACGGCCAACCCCGAGCGCACGGTCGACGGTGGCGCGACCTGGCAGGCGAGCGACGCCACCGCCGCGACCGGAATCACGGCCGTGCAGCGGCTCATCGCCTCGTCGGCCGAGCAGCTTGCGCTGATCGGCTACCAGGCAGACGGATGCGCGCCCACCCTCGTGCGCACCTTCGTCGGTGGTAATGAATACAGTGCCGCCGACGGCGAGCTCGACGCCGCCTGGTACGTGCCGGCTGACGACCGGGCGAGCGTGCACGCGCCGTCCACCGGCCTGGTCGCCGCCCCGTGCGGCTCGGTCGTCGCGATCACCGGGGCGTCGAACACCGTCGCGGCGGTGCTCTGCGCCGACGGAACGGTGCACGCGACCGCTGACGGCGCATCCACCTTCACCGGCGGAGTCGCCATCCCGGGCGCCCAGGCGATCGCGGCATCCGGTGACGGCTGGGCCGTCGCGGTGCTCGCCGTCGATGACTGCCCCGGCGTCGCTATCGCCCAGCTCGACGCGGCAGCGACCGGGTTCGAGCTCGTCGGCTGCCTGCCCGTCGACGCCGAGCCCGCCGAGCTCGCCGGCCGGGTGGCACTGTCGTCGGGCGACGGAACGCTCTGGGTCTGGGCGGGCGAGCAGCTCGCGCGCTCAGAGTCGAGCGGCGCCAGCTGGTTGTAGAGAGGCGACTGCGTCGCCGCGGGCGCTGGATATGCTGGCTACATGCCCGAACTCGACGAACGCTCGGATGCTCGGCGCACGCTGATCGCGCGCCTCGCCCTCGTGACATCGGTCGCCCTGTACGCGGCCGTTGCCGTGTGGGTGCTGGTCGCCGGCCCCGACGACGTGGTGGCCCGCTTCAACGGCGCGGGTGAGGCGACGCGCACCGACACCGCCGAGTCGATTGTGCTCGTGCTGTCGCTGACGGTTGCGGGAATCACAGCGCTCTTCGCGGTGATTCCGGTGCTCGTTCGGCGGGCACCCATCCAGGTCGTGAACGTACCGAATCGCGAACTGTGGGACACGGACGAGCTGCGCCCGATTCTTGCCCGGCGACTCGGAGCCGACATGCTGCTGATGGGTGCGGCGTCGATTGCGCTCATAACCGGGATGCTCGTGATGAGCGCCGCGGCCGGTCTCGGTGCCGAGGTGCCTGGCTGGGCTTTCCCGGCCATGACGGGCGCGTTTCTCGTCGTGACCGCGGCGATCATCGTGCCGATGTTTGCCGGCTCGCGCTACACGCCGCCCGCCGAGCTGTTGCCGGCCTGAGCGGCTTCCGGCCTGAGCCGTTTCCCGGTCCGCCCTAGTTGCGGGCCGCCCCGTCGCTCGCCCGCACCACGAAGGTGTCAGGCGCCGAGAAGCCGTGCTCGCCGAACGCGTTGTCGACGGCGACCTGCACGCGCGACAGGTCGTCGAGCTTGACGAGCGCGATGGCGGCGCCGCCGAAACCTCCGCCGGTCATGCGGGCACCGATCGCACCCGCGCTGACCGCGGTCTCGACGGCGAGGTCGAGCTCGGGCACCGAGATCTCGACGTCGTCGCGCATGCTGCGGTGCGAGGCATCCAGCAGCTCGCCGATCGCGAGCGGGCCGCTCGGCGCGCCCTCATCGGAACCGACACCCCGCAGCGTGTCGACCGTGTCGAGCACGCGCTGGTTCTCGGTGACCACGTGCGCGACGCGGCGGTAGGTGACGTCGTCGAGCAGTTCGCGGGCGCGGGGCAGCTCGGCGACCGACACGTCGCGCAGCGACTCGACGCCGAGCGCGGCGGCACCCCGCTCGCAGGCGGCGCGGCGCTCGCCGTATCCGCCGGTCGCGTGCGAGTGCTTCACCCCGGTGTCGATGACGAGAATCACGAGGCCCGCCTCGTCGAGGCCGAGCGGCACCACCTGCGCCTCGAGCGAGCGGCAGTCGAGGAACACCGCGTGGTCGCGCACCCCGAGCAGCGACGCCGACTGGTCCATGATGCCGGTGGGGGCGCCGACGGCGATGTTCTCGGCGCGCTGGCCGACGCGGGCGAGGGTGGGGCGGTCGAGGCCCAGCTGCCAGATGTCGTTGAGGGCCAGGGCGACCGCGCTCTCGATCGCGGCCGACGATGAGAGGCCAGCGCCCACGGGAACGTCCGAGTCGATCAGCAGGTCGAGGCCCGGCACCGCCTTCAGGTCGCCGCCGAACTCGTCGAGGCCGAGCGCCCAGGCGACACCCAGAACGTAGGCCGACCAGCCGCCGAGCTGGCGACCGGCGTCGTCATTCGAGAGGCCGACCAGGGCATCCAAAGAAATTTCGA
>DASSWY010000343.1:0-4907 GCA_035704325.1 Microcella sp.
GTGGCGTCGCTCATGACGCGTCCTTCCTTTCGGGGGCGCCAGCGCGCACCCAGTCGGCGATGTCGAGGGCGATGCGGTCGGCGGGAAATGTTGAGGTGTCCCACGTGGCCCGCGCGAGGCGCTCGTAGGTGGGCGTGCGGCGCGCAACGAGCTCTTCCCACTGCGCGAGACCTCCGGCGACGAGCGGGCGCGTCGACGCCGACTTCTCGAGCCGCGCGGCGACCGCCTCGGCCGACAGGGTGAGCAGCACCACGGGCATGCCCGTGAGTCGTTCAGCGGTCTCGGGCGTCATGACTGCTCCCCCGCCGAGCGCGACGACGGCACCGTCGATCGCGAGGGCGTCAGCGACCGCGTCGCGCTCGTAGGCCCGGAACGTCGCTTCCCCCTCGTTCGCGAAGATGTCCGGAATCGGGCCGTAACGCTCCACGATCATCCGGTCGGTGTCGAGGAATTCCGCGTCGAGTGCGCGCGCAACGCGCTTGCCGATGCGGGTTTTTCCCGCGGCGGGCGGACCGATCAGTACCGCGGCGGGGCGGGCAGCATCCGGATGCACGGTGTCAGTCACCGCTCGCGACGGCCGTCGCGAGCGTGGCCGGGATCGCGGCGAGGTACGCCTCGAGGTTGCGGCGCGTCTCGGCCACCGAGTCGCCGCCGAACTTGTCGAGCACGGCGTCGGCGACGACGAGCGCCACCATGGCCTCGGCAACGACGCCAGCCGCGGGGACGGCGCAGACGTCGGAGCGCTGGTGGTGCGCGGGGGCCGCGTCACCGGTGGTCGTGTCGATCGTGCGCAGGGCGTGCGGCACGGTGGCGATCGGCTTCATGCCGGCACGCACGCGCAGCACGGTGCCGGTCGACATGCCGCCCTCGGTTCCGCCCGCGCGGTCGCTGAGTCGCTCGACCAGACCGTCGCCTGGCACGAGTTCGTCGTGGGCTACCGAGCCGCGGCGACGCGTGGTCTCGAAGCCGTCGCCGACCTCGACCCCCTTGATGGCCTGAATGCCCATGAGGGCGTGGGCGAGCTTCGCGTCGAGGCGGCGGTCCCAGTGCGTGTACGAGCCGAGCCCCGGCGGCACGCCATAGGCGAGCACCTCAACGACGCCACCGAGCGTGTCGCCGTCTTTGTGAGCGGCATCGACCTCAGCGACCATGGCGGCAGAGGTGTCTGCGTGCAGGCAACGCAGGGGGTCGGCGTCGAGGCGGTCGACGTCGGACGGCAGCGGCAGCGGCGCGTCGTCTGGCACCCGTACGGGACCGATCGACAGGGTGTGGCTCACGAGACGGATACCCAGCTCGCTGAGGAACGCGCGCGCGACGGCCCCGAGCGCGACGCGGGCCGCGGTCTCCCGGGCGCTGGCGCGCTCGAGCACGGGGCGCGACTCGTCGAAGCCATACTTTTGCATGCCGACGAGGTCGGCGTGGCCAGGTCGGGGGCGCGTGAGCGGGGCGCCGCGGCCGCCGGTGAGCTCGGCGGGGTCGACGGGGTCGGGGCTCATGACGGTGGTCCACTTGGGCCACTCGGTGTTGCCGATGCGGAGAGCGACGGGGCTGCCCATGGTCACGCCGTGTCGGATGCCGCCCGAGATGTCGAGCTGGTCGGCTTCGAACTTCATGCGAGCGCCGCGGCCGTAGCCGAGCTTGCGCCGGGCGAGGTCGGCCTGAATGGCCTCCCGCGTGACCGTCACCCCGGCGGGGAGCCCTTCGAGGATGGCCACGAGTTCGGGCCCGTGCGATTCTCCAGCGGTCAACCAGCGCAGCATTCTTCCATCCTCCCACGGCACCAACGGGCCGGATGCACGGGGCCGTCGCCTAGGACGGGTCCGGTAGCGCCGCCCGCATCGCCGCCTCGACGGCGTCTTCGTCAGGCAGCGGCGACTCGGTCTGGCCGCTGACGAAGAACCGCACCTGCCGCACCGCCTGGTGCAGCAGCATGTCGCGCCCTGAGGCGACGCGGCCTCCCGCCGCGAGCCAGGGCGCCGCAAGCGGGCCGGGCCAGGGTGAGTACGTCACGTCGAGAGCGATGGCGTCGGGTTCGCCGTCGAGGGCAAGTTCGCACGGCAGCGGGACCCCGTTCGGCAGGGTCCAGGCCACGACGTCGGCGCCGTCGACGACGTGCCGCAGGTTCGCGATGTCGACAAGGTCGAGCTCGAGACCCAACTCGTCGGCGAGGGCGTTCACGGCGAGCGCGCGGGCGGGGTCACGCACGAGCACGGTCACACCGCGCAGCCCCATCTCGTCGAGGGCGACGATGACGCTGCGGGCGGTCGCGCCCGCGCCGACGACGACGGCGTGCTCGACCTCATCGGCCCCCGCATCGCGCAGCGCACGCTCGACACCCGCGACGTCGGTGTTGCGAGCGATGCGCCGCCCGCCGTCGAGCAGCAGCGTGTTGGCGGCGCCCGTCAGCTCGACCGTGCGGTCGGCGCCGGTCGCGAGCGCCGCGACCTCTTCCTTGAGCGGCATGGTGGCCGACAGGCCGCGCCAACGGCGGTCGAGGCCGTCGACGAACGCCTCCAGGCCGCCCTCGCGCACCTCGTGCCGGCCGTAGCTCCAGTCGAGCCCCAGGGTGCGGTACGCCGCGCGGTGGATGGCGGGCGAGAGGGAGTGGGCGATCGGCGAGCCGATGACGCCGAGTCGACGCTCAGGCTCCGAACGTTCAGGCACAGAGCGCGCTGTTTTCGTCGCTCGCGCGGCACCACTCCCGCAGCCGCTCGACGCCCTGTTCGTGCTCGGCGAGCGTATTCGAGAACTGCGTCTCTCCCGTGCGCAGATCGACGGTGACGAAGTACAGCCACTCCCCCTCGGCGGGAGCGAGCGCCGCATCGAGCGCCAGGTCGCCGGGCGCGGCGATCGGGCCAATGGGCAGCCCCGTGATCGCGTAGGTGTTATACGGGTTGTCGTCGCCGAGGGCTTCGGCACTCGACCAGACGGAGCCGGTGTCGCCTGCTCCATATTGGGTCGCCGAGTCGAACTGGAGCATCATGTCGATCTCGAGTCGGTTGTAAATCACGCGCGACACCCGGTAGAAGTCCTCCTCCAGCCGTGCCTCACGCTGAATGAGCGAGGCGATCGTGAGAATACGGTGGCGATCCTCGACGGCGACGCCGCGCGCATCCAATCGCGAGAACGTCTCGTTCACGAGGCGTTGCACGTGGTCGAGCGCGGTGAGCCCCGGCTCGAAGGTGTAGGTCGCCGGGAAGAGATAGCCCTCGATGTTGGGGGCCTCTGCAGGAACCCCGAGCGCTTGCGGGTCGGCGATGGCCGCCTCGTAGTCCTCGAGCGGCACTCCCGTCGCCTCCGATAGCGCCGCGATAACCTCGCCGGCGCGCAGTCCTTCGCGGACGAGGGCGCGGATTGTGATGATGTTCTCGGGCTCGGCGAGCACGTCGAGCGCGGCCTGCGCCGACATCTCCTCCTCAAGCGGGTAGGTACCTGGCTGGAACTGAATGCTCGGGTCGGCGAGTAGCAGGTCGTAGAACGCGTCGAACGTCATCGTGACCCCGGCATCGACAAGGTTCGTCGCGACGTCCGAACCGATGTCACCCGGCTGGATCGCGAACAGCACCTCGGTACCGTTGCCGGTGCCCTCATAGTCGTTCGGCAGCTCAATGCCGAGCACCTCGCGAATTTGCGGCTCGTAGTTCGACCACGCCCACCACACAACGCCCACCGGGGCCGCGACGAGCACGAGGAAGACGGCGAGCAGCACCCAGGGCCACTTTCGCCGCTTCTTCGGGCGCGATTCGCGGGATGCTCGCCCCCGGCCAGGCGCGGACCCGGCGGTCGCGCGAGCCGCGCGCCGGCTCGTCGGTGCGGCCGCCGTCGTGCTCGCGACGGCAGCAGCGTCGTCGGCAGCAGCGTCGTCGGGATGCGGGCGGAAGATCGCGTCCCACGCCTCGTTATCGGCGCTGTCGGGGCGGGAATCGGTCACGATGTCGGGTGTCCTCCGTCGGCCGTCAGGGTCACGCCGGGCGGCTCACCACGGGAGCGCTCATGATCGAGGGCGTGCTGGAGCAGGATAACAGCGGCGACCTGGTCGACAACGTGTCTGCTCGACCTGGTCGTGCGCCCCGCCCCGTGCAGGGCACGCTGGGCTGACACCGTCGTGAGGCGCTCGTCGACGAGGCGCACCGTGAGGCCGCGTTCAGCGAGCCCGGCCGCAAACTCGCGCGCATCCGTCGTCGAGGGCGTGTCGCCGCCACTCATCGAGAGCGGAAGCCCGACCACGAGTTCGATCGCCTCGTGTTCAGCGGCGAGTGTCACCACCCGGTCGAGCGAGCGCGCGTCGCGAGGCACGGTCTCGACGGGTGTCGCGAGCATGCCGTGCACGTCGCTGCGCGCGACACCGACCCGGGCTTTACCGACGTCGACGCCGAGACGCACTCCGGTTCGCACGCCGCTTAGCCCCGCAGGGCCTCGCGCACCGCGGCCAGCGCGTCGCCCACGAGGTCGAGGTTCGGCCCACCGCCCTGCGCGAGGTCGTCCTTACCGCCGCCGCCGCCGCCCAGCACTGCGGATGCGCGCTTCGCGAGCTCGCCGGCACGGGCGCCCGCGTCACGGGCCGTCGGGGTTGTCGCCACGATGACCGTGGCCTTCCCGCCGGCGTGGCCGGCGAGCGCGACGACGGCAGCGGAGCCCGCGAGGCGCTCGCGCACGCTCTGGGCGAGGCTGCGCACGTCATCGGCTGACCCGATTGCGCCGAGGTCGGCGGCGACGAGCTGCACCGCGCCGACCGACTCAGCCGACTGCACAAGAGCGGGAACACGCTCGGTGAGCTTCTGCGCCTCGAACTGCGCAATGCGTTTCTCGGCGGTCTTCAGCTGCTGCGAGAGGTCGGCGATGCGGTCGGCGAGGCTGTCGCGCGGAGTCTTCAGCTGGGCCGTGAGCTGCTGCACGAGCGCACGCTC
>DASSWY010000227.1:0-4225 GCA_035704325.1 Microcella sp.
GCACTCGTCCACTGGCGAATCAGTTCGGTCTCGCTCATGCGGTCTCCCCGACGTTGGGCGGCGCGACACGGCCGCGGTGCTGTCAGTCTGGCACGTCCCATCCCGCGACTTACGATGGCGACAGGCCCGTCGCCGGCGTGGCCGAATCCGTCACGTTCGGAGTCGTCGTGATCCTTGCCGTGTGGGCCGTTGTGGTCGCCTCCGTGCTGTGGGGCACGACCGGTACGGCCGCGACCTTCCTGTCGCGCGAGGTGAGTCCTCTCGCGACGGGGTCGGCGACGATGGCGATCGGCGGCGTGCTGCTTTTCGCCGTGGCGGCCCGCCCCGCCGTGCGGGCGATCGCCGACCGTGCGGCGCGACCGTGGCTGCTCGTCGGCGCCATCGGCGTTGTCGTGTACCCGCTCGCGTTCTACAGCTCGATGTCGCTCGCCGGCGTCGCGATTGGCAACGTGGTCTCGCTCGGCTCTGGCCCGCTGTTCGCGGCCCTCCTCGAGTGGCGCGTCACGAAAAAGCCGCTCACGCGGCAATGGATGCTCGCCGCAGCAATCGCGATCACCGGCGTCATCATGCTCGCCCTGGGCGGCCACGGCGGTGACTCTCCGGTTGACGCAGCGGGGGTGCCGTGGGGTGTGGCCCTCGGATTGCTCGCCGGTGCCTCGTACGCGCTGTACACCTTCACCTCCGGCGAGGTCATGGCACGCGGTCACTCCAGTAGAGCGACGATGGGCGCGGTCTTTGGGCTCGGCGCTATCCCTCTCGCCATCGTGCTGATGGTGACGGGCGCACCCCTGCTGGCGAGCCCGCCGAACCTCGCGATCATCGGCTACTTGGCGATCGGCCCGATGTTCGTGGCATACGTGCTGTTCGGCATCGGGCTTCGTCAGCTGCGCAGCTCTGTGGTGACCGTCATCACCCTGCTCGAGCCGCTCGTCGCGACGCTGCTCGCCGTCGTCATCGTGGGGGAGCGACTCGACCCTTTGGGATGGACCGGACTGGCCGTCATTCTCGTCGGCATTGCGGCGCTCTCCCCGGCCCGTCGCCCGCGTGCGGGGCAATCGCGCCCCTATCATCGGGGCCATGGTCGACAGCCCCGCGATGCCGTCGGACGACGCTGAGTCGTCCGCACGACCCGGGCCCCGCCGCTCGACCTACACGCCTCCGCCGCCGGGCCGGCAGTACACGGGTGGCCGATCGGCCGCGTCGACGCCATCGCCTCCCTCGGCGTCGCCCGCGTCTCCTGACTCTGCTCCCACCGGGCCGTCGAGTGTTGTTCCGGCCGCCTTTCCCTCCGACGAGGGCGCCCCGGCTGGCGCATTCGCGGGGGCAAGCCGCGCGTGGGTGCCCCTGAACCGGCAGCCCAGCCCCGACGCTCCCGCCCCTTCGCCCCCGCGGCCGCCGGAAGATCTGCTGCTGCGCCCGCCGAGCGTGAGCGCCCCGCCAGAAGCGGTGCGGCCCGAGACAACCCCCGCCGCCAGCCCATTGGCGGGCCTGTCGTCGGAGCACCCCGTGCCGCAGGCCGCGCCGGGGCTTCCGATTCCCCCGCCACCGGAGCGAGCATCCTTGCCCGATGACGACCTCGTCGCCGTGCTCGACCCCGATCGCGCGCCGGGCAACGCGGGCGCGCTGATCGACCTGTTCCAGGAACAGCTCGAGCTGCGGGCCCGCGAAGAGCGGATGCTCGACGCGTGGGAAGAAGAGGTCCGTCGCCAGGTCGGCGACTCGGCCGACGCGATTGTCGCCTCCGTGCGTTCCGCCTACACGGGCGTCATCGACATCATCCCGGCGCCTCTCGCGCCGGGGGCGAGCATCGCTGCCCCCGCTCCGACGCCCGCGCCCATCGCAAGCGCAGGGTCAGCGGCGAGCCCGGAGTCTGCGCCTGCTCCCGAGCAGTCGGCGACGATTGATCCGGCAACCCTCACCTCGTCCGATGTCTCGAGCCTTCTTGCCGGCGCCCCTCCGCCCGATTCGTCGCAGCGCACGGTCGCGACGCCACCCGAATCGTTCGACGATGCCGCCCCCGTGCCGCCGCCGCTGGTCGAGCCGTCTCCGCCGAGCGGCATGACCGGCCCGATTCGCGTCGACGCGTGGGACGGCCTGCTTGCGCCGTCGACCGACGACACCGACGACGCTGACGCAGACGAGAACGTAGCGCCGGTCGTATCGCCCGCCTCCCCGGCACCGGCTGCACCGGCGTCCGCGCCGGCCCACCCTGGCCTCCCGCCCGAGTCGAATTCCGACGAGCCCGCTGCGGCTACGCCCCCAGCTGCCCGCGACACCTCGAGCCCGGCACGGGGCCCTCGCGCCTTCGCGCTCGAGCAGAGCGCTCTCGAACCGACGCCCGAGGCCCTGCGCGCCGGCCGGGCGGTTCGGCTCTTCTGGCTGTGGTTCGCGGTGAACGCCTCGGCGCTCACGCTCGCCGTGGGCGCCCTCCTCATCGCCGACGGGGCGAGCCTTCGCCAAGCGGTGCTCGCTGGCCTCGCCGGCGTCGCGCTGTCTGCGCTGCTGCTGGGTGTCGTCACGCGCACGGGCCGCTGGAGCGGTCAGCCCACGATCGTCGTCGGCCGCGCGACCTTCGGCACGGTCGGCAATGCGCTTCCCGCCGCCCTCGCCGTCGCGGTGCGGGTGCTCTGGGCGGCCGCGCTGCTGTACCTGCTGGGCGTGGGTGTCGCCGAGGTGCTCGTCACGGCAGGGCTCGCCGGGGGAGCCTCGGCGCCCGTGGTCGCGGCCATTGCGGCGGCGGTCGCGTTCGTCGTGGCGAGCGGATGCGCGACGCTCGGATTCGCGGCCGTCGCGCGGCTAGGAGCGATCGCCGCCCCGCTCGCCGGCGTTCTCGCCGTCGGTGTCGTCGTGCTCACGGCGCCCACCGTCTCGCTCGGCGGCGCACTCGGCATCGCTGATGGGCCGTGGGCACTGCTCATGCAGGGCACGGTGCTGGTCGTGAGTGTCGTCGGGCTCGCCTGGGTATCGACGGGCGGCGACCTCGTGCGCTATCAGGCGCGCAGCGCATCCGGTTCTGCCGCAGCCCTCTGGACGGCGGTCGGCATCGCCCTGCCCGCGCTGGGTCTGATCGCCTGGGGCGCACTTCTCGCCGCGTCGTCAAGCGAGACCGGTGAGGCGCTGGTCGAGAATCCCGTCGCCGCCCTGGCCGCGCTGCTGCCCGGCTGGTATGCGGTGCCGCTCGCGCTCGCGATCGCGGTGAGCCTGGTCGTCGGGGCCACGCTCAGCCTCTACTCCGGCGGCTTCGCCGTGCTCACCCTCGGCCCTCCCGCCCCGCGCTGGGCGGGCGTCGTCATCGCCGCAGCCCTGTCGGCGGCTGCCCTCGGCGCCCTGCTCGCCACGAGCGCCGCGGGAACGGGCGCGCTGCGCGATCTGCTCGTCGTGCTCGCCGTCCCCGTCGCTGCATGGGCCGGCATCGTGGGCACGGAAACGCTGCTGCGTCGCCGCCGCGTGCTGGCCTCGTCGCTGTTGACCCGCTCCGGCGTCTACCCGAGCGCGCGGTGGGGCGTTCTTGCGGGGCTCGTCGCCGCCAGCGTCGTCGGATGGGGCGCCGTGTCCGGCGAGACCGCCGTCGCGACGTGGACCGGGTACCTCCTTCCCCTGGTTACGGCGAGCGACAGCCCCTGGCGTCACGCGGATGCGGGCGTCATCATCGCCCTGCTTCTCGGTGTCCTGACCGCCGTGTCAGCGCTGCCCGCCCTGAGGCGCCTTGAGGCCGCCGAGGAGCGCGCTGCCGCGTGAGCGACCGCATCGCCGCGCCTCGCCAGGCTCCTAGACTGGCCGCCATGGCGCCCCTCCTCTCCGACGTCCTCGAGACTCTTGAGCGCCGCTTCCCCGTGAGCGGCGCCGAGGCCTGGGACGCGCCCGGGCTGGTGGTCGGCGATCCGGCGGCGCGGGTCACGCGCATCCATCTCGCCGTCGACGCGGTCGCCGCGACCGTTGACGAGGCCATCGCCGTGGGGGCCGAGCTGCTGCTCGTGCACCACCCGCTGCTGCTGCGCGGCGTGACGACGGTGGCGGAGTCAACGGCGAAGGGCGCGCTCATCGCACGCCTCATTCGCTCCGAATGCGCGCTGTTCGCCGCCCACACGAACGCCGACGTCGTCGAAACCGGCACCAGCGCGCGGCTCGCTGAGCTGCTCGGAGTTCTCGACGCCGCACCGGTCGTTTCCGGCGAGCCCGGCCGCGGCCTCGGCCGCGTCGGTCACCTCTCAGCGCCCATCACGCT
>DASSWY010000256.1:0-2762 GCA_035704325.1 Microcella sp.
CCCGCCGATCAACGCCTCGTGAGCCTCGACGAGGTGTCGGTCGACGACCGACTCGCACCCGTCTCGCTCGCCCTCGCGGGGGATGACCGCCTGCTCGTCACCGGGGCCAACGGGGCCGGCAAGTCGACGCTGCTCTCGGTACTCGCCGGCGAGCTCGCACCAACCGCCGGCCGACGCCACACGCGCCGCGGACTGCGGGTTGCGACCCTCGCCCAAGACGTGCGCTTCGCCGACCCCGGCGCGACACCGCGCGCGCTCTACGAGCGAGCGGCGGGTGCGCGTCGCGCCGAAACGGTTCCGCTCGTGGGGCTCGGGCTCGTCGCGCCCCGCGACATCGACCGCCCGGTCGGGATGCTGTCGGTCGGCCAACAGCGCCGCCTCGCCCTCGCGCTCGTCATCGCAAAACCCCCGCACGTGTTCCTGCTCGACGAGCCCACGAACCACCTGTCGTTGCAGCTCGCGGGGGAGCTGGAGCAGGCGCTCGGCACCTACCCGGGCGCGGTGGTCGTGGCCTCGCACGACCGGTGGCTGCGGTCGCGCTGGGAGGGGCGGGTGCTGCGCTTGTGAGGCGCGCGTCGTGGATGCCTTGTTATATTCTGACGATGAGAGTATAAAAGGCGATATGTCCTCGCGCCTGACCCCCGCATCCTTCTGGATTCTCACCGCCCTCTCGACCGAACGGCGACACGGCTACGACATCCTCCTCGACGTCGAAAAAGCGTCGGGGGGCGACGTCAGCCTGAAGGTGCCCACGCTGTATGCCGCCCTCGAGCGGCTCGAGCGCTCGGGGCTCGTGGCTCGTGACGGAGACGAGATCGTGAACGGGCGGGCGCGGCGATACTTCCGACTCACCGACGACGGCGAAGCTCGGCTCACAGCCGAGGCTGCCGAGCTGGAGCGTCAGCTTGCCCTCGTGCGACAGCGGCTCGCGGCGTCAGCGTCGGCTGCCCCTCGCCCGCGCCCCCTCGCCGGCGGTGCACTGGGGGTGGTCGGCGCATGACGCATCACGAGGAGAACCGGCCCGGGGCGGCACCCAATGACAACCGCACGGGTCAGGATGCGCAGGTCGAGCGCCGTATCGCTCGCCTGCTGCTCTGGTACCCGCGCGCCTGGCGGCGCGAGCACGGCGAGGTGCTGCGCGCTGACCTCCGCGAGGACGCGGCCCGCCGTGGTCGTGCGGCGGTGGGGGCAGGCGTCGTCGCCCGAACGGCCGTGCACGGTACCGCGGCACGGCTATCCCCGCGGCTCATGGTCGCTGCCGCCATCGCCGCCACCGTGATCGCGGTGCTTGCATCAATCGCGCAGTTCGCCGGGTTCGACGGTGCCGTGAACGCACCGGGCGTCGTGGACGTCGCGGTCTGGGTGGCGGCGGTGGGCTCGGGGTCACTTCTCTTCCTGGTGCTGGCGGCCGGGCTCCGTCGAGGCGCATGGGTCAGCGACGGGGTCGCGCTGGCCCTGCCCCTACTGGGTGCGGCCTGGATCGCGACAACGCTCGTCGGTCTCGCGAGTTGGCAGCGTGGCTTCGACGAGCTCAATCGCGGGGTGCCGACAACCTCGTTCTCAGACGCGTGGCCGCTCATCGCGGCGCTCGGTGTTGCACTGGGGGCGACCATCACGAGCATGATCGGCCTGTCCTACGCCCGGGCTAACGGGATCACGAGGGGCGTGGCCGTTCTGATTGCTGCCATCGCGGGCGCGGTGGCAGCCACCTTCGCGAGCGTCGCGGCAATCTCGCCGCCCGTCCTCGCGATCGTGTCGGCGGGCATCCTCATCGTTGTCGCGGTGGGAGCGCGCGCGTCGCGCGCGGCGACCACGTATGCCAGCAGCTCTGACGATGGCGAGCGTGAGCCCGGGGTGATGGCGCCTCGTGCGGTGTCGAGTTCATCCGCGGCGACCACCCGCATCCGCGTTGCCCTGCTCGTCGTCACTGCCCTCGCCTCAAGTCTCGGCGTGGTGACCGCTATGACCGGCTCTCTATGGCTGCCCGGCCGGGACTCCACGCAGGCGATGGGCGCGGGAATCACGATCGGGTTGTTCTCGGCGGTTCCCCTGTGCGCGGCGGTCGCCCTCGGAGCTGTTCACCGCCCGTCATGGAGGCGCGCATGGTTCGTACCAACGTCCGTCTTTATGGTGAGTCTCGCGATCTATGGCAGCGGGTACGCGTGGTTTGCCGACGGAAGCCTGATCTTCCTGATGGTGGCGCTGTCCGCGGCGGTGGGTGGTCTCGCCGTTGCGCTGTGGGCGGCGCCGCGCCTTGCCGATCATGGTGTGGCGTCAAGCGGGCTCGCGGCGACCGCAGCCGGCATCATGTACGCGTTCGTGCTGGGTATCGGCATGCCGCCGCTCGCGACGTTCGCGTTGCCGATCGTTGCGACGGTGCTGGCGACCGTCCTGATTCGCCGCCAGCGCCGTGGTCAGGGTCGCCCGGTCGCGAGCCGCAGGCGCACCGAGTCGCCGGGGCGCAGCTGGGCCAGGCGGTCGCGGGCGTCGTCGGTGACGACGGCGATCACGGGGTAGCCGCCCGTCACCGGGTGGTCGGGGCCGAGGATCGTCGGCACCCCGTCGGGGCTGACCTGGAGCGCGCCCGTCAGCATGCCCTCGCTCGGCAGCTCTCGGCCGACCGCCTCGGGCTGACGCTCGAGGCTCGGGCCGTCGAGGCGGATGCCCGTGCGGTCGGCGCGTGCTGACACCGTCCATGCCTCGTGCAGCATGCGCTCCCACGATGCGTCAGTGAACCAGTCGCGGCGGGGGCCGGGGCGCAC
>DASSWY010000279.1:0-4298 GCA_035704325.1 Microcella sp.
GTGGAAGATCAGCCGCACCACGACCTCGAGCAGAATCGAGCGGTTGCGCGGGTCGAGGGTGAGCCCGGCGAGAATCCAGGCGCTGCGCTGCGTCGTGTCGGTCTCCGACGAGCGCTCGAGCCGGTCGCGCACCGTGCGCTCGAGGTCGGCGCGGGGAACGCGGGGCAGCAGGTCAATGCGGCCGCGCAAGAACAGCAGGCTCGCGACCCCGGTGGCCGCAGCAATGACGACGGCGAGTTCGCCGAGGGTGTCCCACGCGCGCAGGTCAACGAGTGCCACGTTGACGACGTTCGCGCCGTGGCCGATGACGCGGGCGAGGGCCGGCCATGCGAGCGAGATCGGCTCGGTCGTGCGACTCGCGGTCACGACGAGAGCGATGGCCGCCATCACGCTGCCGAACGCGATCGCGATCACCGCGCGCGCGAGCTTGCGCGTGCTGCCGTGGCGATCACCCAGGCGGGCGGGAAGGCGACGCAGCACGAGCACGAAGGCGATCAAGGTCACCACCTCGACGAGGGCCTGGGTGATGGCGAGATCGGGGGCGCCGCCCATGGCGAACAGCGCGGTCATGCCGAAGCCGGTCACCCCCACGACGATGAGGGCGGCGAAGCGCTTCTGCGCGCGCGTCGCCGCGATGGCCGCACCGATCATGACAACGCCGACGGCCAGCTGCGCCGGGGTATCCCACAGCCGCACCTCACTCGGCCACTCCCGCACCGAGACGAGCGCGGCGGCCGTGCCGGCGACAAACACCCCGAGGATCACCGATAGGTAGAACGGCAGCGATCCGCGCTGGGTCACCGTGGTCACGCGGTTCGCGATGCGGTCGACGCCGCTCATCGTGCGCCAGTAGGCGTCAGAGGCGTCCATCCCCGACTGCAGCCAGGCCTGCAGCAGCTCAACACGGCCCCGCACGAGGAAGAGCGCAGTGCCCGCGGCAATGGTCAGCAGCGACAGCCCCAGCTCGAGGCCGACGCCGTGCCAGAGCGCGAGCTCGTATTCGTATGCCCCCACCGGCCCCGGTGCCGCCGCGGCGAGCTCGGCCATGCCGATGTAGGCAAGACCGGGCGCGACCCCCAGCACGAGCGAGGCTGCCGCGAGCACGGCGGGCGCCGCGACCGCGGCGCGGTGTGCGCGACCGGGCTCCGGGGCCGCCTCGACGCCGGGCTTCGTCGCGAACGCGCCCCAGAAGAAGCGCAGTCCGTAGGCGACCGTCAGCGTCGACCCGAACACGACACCGATGACGGCAACGATCGCGACAGGGTCTCCCCCGCCGCCCTCCGGGGCGCCGCTCGCGAGCAGCCCGTGCAATACAGCCTCTTTGGCGACGAAGCCGAACAGCGGCGGAATTCCCGCCATCGACGCCAACGCGAGCGCCGCGACCGTCGCGACCACGGGCATCCGCCTGCCGAGCCCCGACAGGGCGCGCAGATCGCGGGTGCCCGTCTTTTGGTCGATGATGCCGACGACGAGGAAGAGGCACGACTTGAACAGCGCGTGGGCGAGCAGCAGCGCGCCCGCGCCGAGCAGGGCGTCACGCGTGCCGTACCCCGCGATCACGACAAGAAAACCCAGCTGGCTCACCGTGCCGTACGCCAGCAGCAGCTTGAGATCGTGCTGGCGCAGCGCCACCCAGCCGCCAAGCAGCATGGTCGTGACCCCGAGGGCCACGAGCGCGATGCGCCACCCCGGCACGTCGGCGAACTCGGGCGCGAAGCGGGCAATGAGGAAGACGCCCGCCTTCACCATGGCGGCGGCGTGCAGGTAGGCGCTGACCGGGGTGGGCGCCGCCATGGCGCCCGGCAGCCAGAAATGCAGCGGCACGATGGCCGACTTCGCCAGGGCGCCGACGAGCACGAGGAACGCCGCCGTGGTCGTGAGGGCCCCTTCGGGGCTCTCCGTGAGGATCACGGGAATGCTCGACGAGCCGGCCTGAACGGCCAGAATGACGAGCCCCACGAGCATCACGAGGCCGCCCACCGTCGTCGTGATGAGCGCCTCGAGCGCCGCACCGCGGCTGGCGCGACGGTTGGTGTAGTGCCCGATCAGGAGGTACGAGAAGACGCTGGTGGCCTCCCACATGACAAAGAGCAGGTACACGTCGTCGGCAATGACAAGCCCGTACATCGCGCCCACGAACGCGATGAGCACACCCGCAAAGCGGCCCACGGTCGGGTCGGTGCGCGAAAAGTAGCTCGCGCAGTACAACAGCACGAGCGCGCCGACGCCCGTGACGATCAAGGCGAGCAGCCACGACAACGCGTCCATGCGCAGGTCGAGCGACAGCTGCAACTGGGGAATCCACGAGATGCGCTCGACGGGGGTGGACGCGGCTCCGCGGAGAACGGCGGGCCCGAGCGTGAGGGCGTGAATGAAGCCGCCCAGCGCAATCGCGGAGGCGACGAGGAAGATCCGGGAGCCGATATGCCGCGCGAGGAATGGCAACACGACGGCCGCGACGCCGAGCGCTGCGAGAACGACAATCATGCGTCCTCCTCGCGAGTTACTCGTGTGGTGGCCGGGGAGCGCGGAGGGCGCCGACCTCGTGTGCCTATTCTATCCGGATGGTCGCTGGGTAAATCCTTGGCTCCTGCTCAACCCGCGCGCACGGCCGCGATGCGCGCGAGCACGGCAGCCATGTCACTCGGGGAATGCACGCGGTAGGCGGCGACCGTGTCCTGGGGCCCCACTTTGATCCCGACATCCCCCGCGACCAGCACGGCGAGCGCGTCCTCGTCGGTCACATCGTCGCCGGCGAACAGCACGGCATCGACGTCGAAGGCCTCGCGCAGCACGCGCACCCCGTCGCCCTTCGTCGCGTCCCGCGCCGAGAACTCGATCAGGTTCTTACCGTCGCGCACGGTCATGGCGGGGTCCACCGTCGCCGCGAGCTCGCGCACCGTGGCGAGCAAGACGCGCGCCGCTACGGCATCGACGACCCGAGTGTGCACCGCGAACCCGGCCGGCTTTCGTTCAATCCAGGCGCCATCGACCGCCTCCACGAGAGGCTCGATGCGGGCGATGAGGGCGTCGACTCGAGCCCTGTCGTCGTCGGTCGCTGCCGGGCGCACGTCGCCGGCCGCCAGCCGCACTTCGAGCCCGTGCGAGCCAACCAGCGGCAGATCATCGTCTGATTGCGCCACGTGCGCGAGACTCTCGAGCGAGCGGCCCGAGACGAGCGCGACGACGGTGTCGGGCAGGGCCCGCAGGGCGTCGATGGCCGCGCGGGCCTCGGGAAGCGCCCGGGCGTCGGCGGGCACGTCGACCTCGGGGGCGAGCGTCCCGTCAAAATCCAGGGCGATCAGGATGCGCGGAACGCCCGCAAACGCGGTGATCGCCCCGTCAAGGTCGGCGTCCGTCGCCGCCGTCATCGCGCATCCTTCGCTCGCGCAAGCTCGTCGAGGAAGCCCCGCGACCAGCGGGCCACATCGTTGTCGCGCACCCGCTTGCGCAGCGCGCGCATGCGGGAGGCGCGCTCGCGCTGCGGCATGCCAGCCGCGGCGGTCATCGCGTCTTTCAGGCCCTCGATGTCGTGCGGGTTCACGAGCAGTGCGTTCTTCAACTCGTCGGCAGCGCCCGCGAACTCGCTGAGGATGAGAACGCCGTCGTTGTCGTGCCGACACGCGACGTACTCTTTCGCGACCAGGTTCATGCCGTCGCGCAGGGCGGTGACCAGCATGACGTCGGCGGCGAGGTACAGCGCCACCATCTCCTCGCGGGGGTACCCGTGGTGGAGGTACGCGATCGCCGAGTGGCCGATCGTCGCGTAGTCGCCGTTGATGCGGCCGACGGTGAGCTCGATCTCGTCGCGCAGCTGCATGTAGGCCTCGACGCGCTCGCGGCTGGGGCTCGCCACCTGCACGAGCACGCTGTCTCCGGCGGTCGTGCGACCGTCGCGCAGCAGTTCGCCGAAGGCCTTGAGCCGGTGCCTAATGCCCTTCGTGTAGTCGAGGCGGTCAACGCCGAGGTAGATCGTCTCGGGGTTGCCGAGTTCGCGGCGAATCTCGGCTGCCCGCTCCTGTACGGCGGGCTGCCGCGCCAGCTCCTCAAACATGGCGGCATCGATCGAGATGGGAAATGCTTTCGCGATCGCGGTACGCGGCGCCTCGCCCTGCGCGACCGGCACCTTCACCTCCGAGCCCTTTGTGCTGTTGGCTCCGTACAGGCGGCGCACGGCGCGGGTGAAGTTTCCGGCGTCGGCGACGCGCTGGAAGCCGATGACGTCGGCGCCGAGCAGCCCCTCGACGATTTGACGGCGCCAGGGCAACTGCGCGTAGATGCCGTAGGGCGGGAAGGGG
>DASSWY010000056.1:0-2047 GCA_035704325.1 Microcella sp.
CGCGACGCGCCCGGCGATCGTGCGCGTCATCTCACCCACCCGGGCGTCGAGAGTGTTGCCCGCGGCGCGGTCGAGCCCGTCCGCGTAGCCGAGGCTCACGAGAGCGAGGGTCGTCGAGTCGGACGTGCGGTAGCGGTAGCCGTACGACACCCCCTCGTCAGCGCCGACCGACTTGAGGCCGACCACGGGAGCCCACAGGGTCATCACCGGCTCGGCTCCGCTCAGCGGCACCACTGACGCATCGCCGGCGTCGAGACCGAGAACGGCGGCGCCGAGAACGAGCGCGGGGTCGACCACAAGCAGCTCGCTGCCCACCTCGCTCGCCGCCGACTGCGGCACCGACAGCTCGCCGCGGGTGATACCCGGGGTGCCGCGGCCGGAATCGATCAGAACAGCAACCGGGTTCGCACCCTCGCTCAGCGCACGCTGCGCGCCCGCGACGCTGCGATGGGCGATGAGCACCCCGGCATCGGCAAGCTCGGTCGCGGCGGCGTCCCCGAGGGGGTCAGCGCAGACGACGGTGAGCGACGCGTTCGCGGCGACGAGGGCGAGTGCCTCCGTGACGCGCGGAACGAGCGCGTGCGTGCATCCGTGTGCGGCGGCAACCGGCGCCACGAGCTGAGCGCCGCAGCCGAATGCGTCGGCACCGAGATCGATAATGCGCGGCGCATCCGACGGGAGCGCCGCGACGGCGCGCTCGACGTTGCGGGCCAGCGCCGAGACATCGATCGCAACCTCGCGAAACGCCGGCGCGGCCTCGCCGGTGGTCACGCGCGGTCGAGGCTCACGCGAGCGAGCCGCGCGAGGTGCTGGCGGGCACCGCGGGCGACCGCGTCGATGCGATCGTGGTCGGCGGTGCGGGTGTACTCGGCGCCCTGTCGCGCAAAGGCATCGCGCAACAGCACGTCCGCGAGCAGCGGGTTCATGGCGAGGGCCGGCCCATGCATGTGGGTGCCGATCACGACGCCCGCGCGGTACCCCTCCGTCGAGCCGTCGTTTCCCACACCGCGCACGACGGTGCCGAGGGGCGCGGCGTCGGCCTCCAGGTGAACACGCGCCGCGTGGTTTTCGACACCGATGAGGCGGCCCTCGGCAATGTCGACGGTGAACTCGTCCGTGACGATCTGGCGATCGCTCGGCTCGGTTGTCACAGGAAAGATCGCGGCACCGCGCAGCTCCGAGCCGTCGCGATGGCGCACCGAGCGCCCCAGCAGGTGAAAGCCCGCGTTGACCGCGAACACCGCGGCGCCGCGCTCGATCGCGGCCGTGAGCGGCGCGGTCAGCCCGGGCAGCGACGCCGCGATGGCGCGCTGCGCCGATGCCGGACCGGTTCCGATCGTGATGATGTCGGCATTCGCGGGGATGCTCTCCCCCGGCTCGACGCGCGTCACCGTCACCGCCGCGCCGGCGAGCGTTGCGCGCCGGTCGAGAACGGCAATGTTGCCCATGTCGCCGTTCAGCATCAGATGCCCCGGGAACAGCTCGACGAGGTGGATGGTCGGGTTATCGGTCACGCGGCACCCGCCTCGAGGTCGCGGTAGCCGAGGTAGCGGCGCACGAGAATCATCTGGTCATAGTCGAGTATCAGCGTGTGGCGACCCGACGCCGGCCTGGGCCCGTCGAGCAGGGACTGCACGGCCTTCTCAACGTCGGTCTCGGTGCGCTCATACGGGATGCCGGCGTACTCGAGGCGCAGCGCCAGGAAGACGGCTTTCGGCCCCGAGAGGCACTCAACCCGCTCGATGATCGACAGGTCAGCGGCGTACAGCCAGCTGGGGTCGCGGCTGTGCTCGTCAAACGCCATGAGCACCGAGTCAGGCGACGCGGTGAAGCCGTCGAGGTTCATCTGCAAACTGGCGAGGCTCTTCATCAAGACGATCTCGACCTCGCGGTCGCCGACCGTGATCAACTCGCCGCGCCCGTAGACCGTCTTCATGCTGCCGAGCGCCGCGACGGCCGTGTCGACGGAAAAGTCGTCGCCGAACGCTGCCTCGGACACGGCGATCGCCGCGGCGGCATCGACGGCGTTGTGCAGTCCCCGCGCCGA
>DASSWY010000059.1:0-7603 GCA_035704325.1 Microcella sp.
GCGAGGCGATCGACTGGATGCGCGCGATCGGCGATCTGCGCCTGATCCTCGCCGAGCGTCTCGGCATTGTCGTCGACGGCGACGAGGGTGCGGGCGGGCCGGAGGGCGCCGCCGAACTGTACGCGTGGCTGGCGTGGATGCAGGACGACCTGGTTCGGGTGCTTGATGCTCCCCGATGACCCGGATGCGCATCCGCCCGAATCGGACGACGAACGCGCCGACAGCGATGCGGCGCTGTCGCTGACCGAGGAGGAATTCGAGCGGCTCGTCGTTGACGAGCTCGACGCCCTGCCCGACGAGATGGTCGACGGCCTCGACAACGTGATCTTCGTCACCGAGGCGCGGCCCGAGGACGGCTCGCTCGACCTCCTGGGCCTGTACGAGGGGGTCGCGCTCACTGACCGCGGGCAGTACGGATTCGGCGAGTTGCCCGACCGCATCATCCTGTACCGCGAGCCGCTCATCGCCCACGCGGGTGGCGAGCTCGACGAATTGCGCGAGCAAATTCACATCACGCTCGTGCACGAGATCGCGCATTTTTACGGAATTGATGACGAGGAGCTCCATCGCCTCGGATGGGGATGAACTAGCCTCGCTGGCATGGGGGCAGGACGACGCATTGCACGCACGATCAGCGCGCTGACCGCGCTTGCCGTCGCCGGCGGCGCCGTCTACGCAGCAGCCGCGCTGCTGAGCCCGATTCCGACACTCGAGATCGTCGAGCGCGAGATTGCTGGCGGGGCGAACGTGGCAGCGGTGCTGCCACTTCCCGAGATCGGCGCATCGGCGGTGGTGCTGCCCACGGGTAGCCCCGTCGTGGCCGGCGACGACGCCGCGCGCCCCATGGGCGGCACCGCGCGGCTGATTCTGGCGCACGTCGTGCTCGATCGCGAGCCGCTCGAGCTCGGGCGTACCGGCCCCGCCCTCACCATGACCACCGAACAGGTGACGCGCACGCGCGAGATCGCCGAGGCCGGGGTGCGCACCGTACCCGTGTTCGTCGGCGAGCCGTGGACCCGCCGCGACCTGCTGATCGCGACGCTGCTCGGCTCGGGCAATAACCTCGCCGAGTTCCTCGCGATCGACGTGTTCGGCGACCTCGAGAGCTACCGCGCGGCGGCCAGCGCCTGGCTTGACGAGAACGGCATGCCGTCGACGACCATCGCCGATGTGGCCGGTCTTGACCCGGCGACCTCGTCGACGGCTGCCGACCTCGCCCAACTGGCCCAGCTGACCGCGCAGCAGCCCGTCATCGCCGACATCTACGCGACGCGCCCGTCGACCGTGTCGACCGGCGCGAGCTTCAGCGACACGACGCAGTTCGTGCCCGAGATCGGCGCGAACGGCTACGTCAATACCTACACCGACGAGGCGGGCGTCTGCATTTTGACCGCGATCGAGGTCGCCGGCACGACCGCGACGATCGCCCTGTACGGCCAGCCGAGCTACCCGGCCGCCGAAGAAGCCCTGCGCGCCGTCGTGACCTCGCTGACCGAGAACCTTGCGGAGACGACGCTCGTCAGCGAGGGCGCCGTCGTCGCCGAGTACCGCGCCGACTGGGGTCAGACGGCCACCATTGTCGCCACGGAGCCGGTCACGACGACGAGCCTCACGGGTAGTGACCTCTCTGCCGAGTTCGAGGTCGACGAGCGCCGCACCGTGTTGCGCGGAACAACTGTCGGGCGCATGGTCGTCGACACGAGCAGTGGCCCCGTGACGGTGCTGCTCGAGGCCGCCGAATCGATCAGCGAGCCGGGAATCGGGTGGCGTTTTGCCGACCCGTTCACCGTGTTCGACCGCTGGAACCGCTGAGGATCTCATCGGCGAGCGCGCGCGGCCCGTGCAGGCGCGCGTGCCACTCCTCCTGACGCGCCCAGCGCTCCCACTCGCGGGCGAAGCTGTCGCCGTCGCGATCGATCGCGCGGCGGCGCCGCTCGGCGTCGTCGAGCTCGACCCAGATGGCGCGATCGGCGAGGCGACGGGCCTCGGGGCCGATGGCACCGCATCCTTCGATGACGAGCGGTCGGGTCGCGTCGACCGCGACCCACTCCCCCGCGGATGCGGTGGCCCAGTTCCAGCGTCGGTAGCGGGCGGTGCGGCCCGCCGCGCGCGGGCGCAGTAGCTGCACGAGCACGTGCTGTTCGGCGGCCTCAAGACCATCCCACCCGGGGTAGATGTCGTCGAGGCTGACAAGGGTCGCGCCCTCGCGGGCGGCCAGCTCGCGGGCGAGGGTGGTCTTGCCGGCGCCCGAACGGCCATCGACGAGGAACACGGGTGGAGGTCGCTTAGGCACCGGACCACCGGAGGGCGAGGATGCTGTTCCACTGGCCGGTGAGGACGGCCGCGATTGTCGCGATGACGGCGACCGCGATCGCCACCAGCAGGACGGCCGTGTCGATGCCGCGCCACCGCGCGGGGCGCGTCCACGTGCGCCGCACGGGCGCGCCGAAGCCGCGGGCCTCCATCGCGATGGCGAGCGACGAGCCGCGGCGAATCGCGAGCACGAAGAGTGCGAGCGCGAGCCGCGGCAGGCGCCGCAGGCGTGAGCCGTCGCCGAGCCCGCGAGCGCGCCTTGCCCGTTCGAGCATCCGCATATCGTCGCCCAGCAGGGTGAGCATGCGCAGCGCCGCCACCGCCCCGAGCACGAAGCGCGCGGGCAGGCGCAGCGTCTGCGCGAGCGCGTCACCGAAGCGCGTGACGTCGACCCGGGCGAAGAGCGCGACGGCGGGAACGCCGATCGCGAGCACGCGCAGCACCGTGGCGATGGCGAGTTCGATCGACCCGTCACTGATGCGCACAAACAGCCACTCGGCGTACACGCGACCGCTCTCCTGCCCGTAGAGCAGGATCGTGAGGCCCGAGAGTGGGGCGGCGATCCAGACGGGGGCGGTGCGGCGGATCAGGGTGCGGGCATCGACGCCGAGGGCGGGAAGCAGCGCGAGCTGCAGGGCGAGGGCAACCGCGGCCGAGACGATGTCGATCGTCGCGACGAGGATCAGTGCGGGGAGGAGGCCGGCCGCGAGGGCCGCGACCGGGTTGAGGCGGTCGAGCAGCGGGGCGCGACGGGCGGGTGCTGGAGGCGCGGAGGGCTGTGCGGGCGCGGCGTCGGGCGTCAGCGCCACCTCGCGCGCTCCGAGCGCGCGAATCAGCTCGCGGTCATGGGTGACGATGATCGCCGCTCCCCCACGGTCGCGGTGCTCGGCGATGAGCGCAGCAAGCTCACCCCAGGTGGTGCGGTCTTGGCCGAAGCTCGGCTCGTCGAGAATCAGCACCTCGGGCGCGGCGGCCAGCGCGGTCGCGACCGAGAGGCGCCGCTTCTCGCCTCCGCTCAGCCGGTACGGACTGGTGCCGCCGCGGCGGGTGAGCCCGAGGCGCTCTAAGAGCGTGTCGGGCACGCCGTCGGCGGCGCCGTGGGCGAGCTCGTCGCGGACGGTGGCGGCCACGAACTGGTGCTCGGGGTTCTGGAACACCACGCCAATGCGGTGCGACAGCTCGAGAGAGCTGAGCGCCGCCGGGTCGGCGCCGTCGGCCAGGCGCAGCTCGCCGTCGACGCGGGGCACGAGGCCAGCCAGCGTCAGGGCGAGGGTCGATTTGCCCACGCCGTTCGGCCCGGTGAGCGCGACGACGTCGCCGGCGTGCAGCTCGAGGTCGATGTCGCGCACGACCGGCTCGGCGCCGGCGGGGGCCGCCGCCACGCCGCGAGCGCTCAGCAGGGGGGCGGATGCGCGCCGCGGCTCGCCGAGATCGCCGTCTGCCCCGCGCGGTGCCGGCCACGCCGGCGGAAACCCGGGCACCCACACACCGCGCGCCGCCAGCGCCGCGCCCTCCCGAGCGAGCACGTCGTGCGCGGGACCGTCAGCGATGACTCGCCCGCGATCGAGCACGATCACGCGCTCGACGTGCGGCAACCAGACGTCGACCCGGTGCTCGATCACGACGAGGGTGAGCTGCTGCCGCTCGACCGCCGCGATGACCGCGGTCACGATGTCGCCCACGCCCGCAGGGTCGAGCTGCGCGGTGGGCTCGTCGAGCAGCAGAGCGCCCGGTTCGAGGGCGAGCACACCGGCAAGGGCGAGCCGCTGCTGCTGCCCGCCCGACAACTGGGTGGTGGCATGCTCGGGAGCGATGGCGAGCCCCACGCGGCCGAGCGCGCCGTCGAGGCGCCGCGCGATGTCCACGACCGGCACGCCGAGGTTCTCGGGGCCGAAGGCGAGGTCGTCGCCGGCGCGTTCGAGAACGAGACCCGCCTCGGGGTCTTGCAGCAGCAGAGCGACGCGACCCCGGGCATCCGTTGCGTCGCGATCGTCGACGGCGAAGCGGCCGACGAGCTCGCCGTCGTCCTCATCGCCGAGCAGGCCCGCGAAGCCCTGCAGCAGGGTCGACTTGCCGCTGCCCGATGCGCCGAGCACGAGCACGCGCTCGCCGGGCGTGATCGCGATGTCGATGTCGGCGAGCACGGGGGCGCGGCGGCCCCGCGGGCGCCAGCTGACGCTGTGTGCCGCGAGGGCCGCCGCCCCGCCGGTGGTGAGCGTGGTGCGGCCCGCGTCGCGGGCGTCGGTCACCGCGCGGCTGCGCCGTCGGGGGCGTCGGCCGGCTCTGGCTCGTCGTCGTACGCGCCGTCGCCGCGTTCACGACCCGCCGCGAAGCGGTCGAGGGCCCCGGTCTTCGCGAGCGCTCGCACGGCGAGCCACGAGAAGAGCCCGGCAATGATCGCGCCAGAGGCGATGCCCGAGATGGCATAGACCGTGGCGAACAGAGCGCCCGCCCCGGCGTACCAGAGCGTCAGGTCGAGAACCACCATGGCGACGCCCGCGCCAGCACCGGCCGCCATCGCCGCGCCCACGCCCCACGAGGCGTACAAGAACAGCGCGAAGATGAGCTCAGCGCCGAGACCCTGAATGGCGCCCGACAACAGTGTGAGCGGCCCCCACTCGTTGCCGAACAACGCCGACACGGTCGCGGCGACCATCTCGCCGTAGATGGCGGCGCCCGGCTTGCGCACGATCAGCGCCGTGATCACGCCGCCGATCAGCCACACGCCGTGCACACTGCCCTGAACGCCGGGCAGCAGCACCTCGAGCAGGTCGCGAACGGGGCTTGAGGTGAGGTTCCACGCGAAGAAGACGAGGCCAACGGCCACGCCGACAACGCTCGCCACGACGATGTCGACGACGCGCCAGCGCAGGCGCCCTGGCCGACGGCGCGGGGCGCCCGTTGCACTCGAGGAAACGGATGATGCGGTCATTGTTCGTGCCTTTCGGTGGGGGCACGCGCGTCACGCGCGCGCCGTCTCGTAACGGCACGGGTGCGAGATGTCCTCCCTGCGCCGGCATGACCCGGATCAGGTTCGACGGTCGAAGCCCGGTGGCTTCCTCTCAGCCCCCTGCGGGGCTCCCGTGTACACCAACCAGTGTACGCCTGCCGCGGACGAACGCCCGTCAGTAGACTCGCGGAATGCCGGGCACTGTGAAGGCGGGCACAGAGATCGAGTCGCTCGTGCAGCGCGTGCTCGACGATGCCGCCGGCGCCGACGAGGGCCGGCACCGCGTCAGCCTGCTGATCTCGGCGGTGCAGGCCGTCACCCGCGACCTCGACCTCGAAATCGCCCTGCAGCGCATCGTCGAGGCCGCTCGGCAGCTCACGCGGGCGCGCTACGGCGCGCTCGGCGTGATCGGCCCCGACGGTCGGCTCGAGCGCTTTCTGCACGCGGGCTTCGACGACGAGACGGTGAGGATGCTCGGCGCACCCCCCTCGGGACGCGGCATTCTCGGCGCGGTCATCTCTGACGACGCCCCCATCCGCCTGCCGCGTCTGTCGGCCGACCCTCGCTCGGTCGGGTTTCCGGCGCACCACCCGCCGATGGACTCGTTTCTCGGCGTTCCCATTCACGTCGACGGTGCCGCCTTCGGCAACCTGTACCTCACCGAGCGTGAGGCTGGGCCCTTCGACGACCTCGACCAGAGCGTCATCGCGAGCCTCGCGGCGATGGCCGGCACCGCGATCGCGAACTCGCGCAGGTACGCCCGATCGGAGCGGTCCCGCGTCTGGCTCGAAGCGGCCGAAGAGGTCTCGCGGCGGTTGCTCGCGGGCGAGCTCTCGCCCGACGACGGCGACGGCATTGTGGAGGCCGGCCGAGCGCTCAGCGGCGCCGACGCCGGGGCTCTGCTGTACGACCGCAGCACCGATCGCCTTGTCGTCGGCCCGCACGAGGCGCGCAGCGACGAGTCGGAAGACGAGTTCCTGACCCGATTCGCCGACAGCGTCACCATCGCGCGAGAACTCGCCAAAGCCCGAGCCGACGAGCAGCGCATCGCCCTCTCGGACGAGCGCGACCGCATCGCCCGCGACCTGCACGACCACGTCATCCAGAGCCTGTTCGCCATCGGGCTCGGCCTGCAGAGCGTCGTGGGCGACCCCACAACCCCGACCGGCGCGAAGATCGCCTCGCAGGTCGACGCGATCGATTCGACCATTCGGCAGATCCGACAGGCGATTTACCGCCTCTCGGCTCCCCCCTCGGCTGAGAGCTACAGCCTGCGCGCGCGCATCACCACCCTGGTGCGCGAACTACTCGGCGACGAGTCGCTCGACTCGGGGCTGGAGTTCGCGGGCCCCGTTGACACGCTGGTCGATTCCGAGCTGGGCGACGACGTCGTCGCGGTCGTGCGCGAGGCGCTCGCCAACACCGTGCGGCACGCCGACGCCCGCCGCGTCGATATCGCGATCGCCGTGCGCGGGGCCGAGGTGAGCATCCGCGTCGCCGACGACGGGCGGGGGCTCGGCGACACGAGCCGCCGATCGGGCCTCGACAACCTGCGTGCGCGCGCCGTCGAGCGCGGCGGCACGTTCACGGTGCGGGATGCGGACGGCGGCGGAACCGTGCTCGACTGGCGCGTACCGTGGGGACCC
Source organism: Microcella sp. (assembly GCA_035704325.1). Lineage (GTDB taxonomy): Bacteria > Actinomycetota > Actinomycetes > Actinomycetales > Microbacteriaceae > Microcella. Next base: position 6,910 of record DASSWY010000059.1, read on the forward strand.
GCGTGACGGCCATGATTCGGATCTTCCTGCTCGACGATCACGAGATTGTGCGCCGGGGCCTCGCCGACCTGCTCGCCGCCGAAGACGGCGTCGAGGTGGTCGGCGAAGCGGGGCGCGCCGAAGGCGCTGCCGAGGCGATCCTGGCGAGCGGCGCGACCGTTGCCGTGCTTGACGGCCGCCTGCCCGACGGCAGCGGCATCGACGTCTGCCGCGACGTGAAGTCGGCCGACCCCAGCGTCGGCTGCCTGATTCTCACCTCGTACGATGACGACGAAGCCGTCTTCGCCGCGGTGCTCGCGGGCGCCGACGGGTACCGCTTGAAAGAGGTGCGGGCCACGAACCTCGTCGCCGGCATTCGGGCCGTCGCCGCCGGCCAGTCGCTGCTCGACCCCGCCGTGGTCGAGCGGGTGACCGCGCGGGTGCGCGAGGCGGCGAGCGCCACCACCCCGCTCGACGGGCTCACGCCGCGGGAAACCGAGATCGTGACCCTCATCGCCGAGGGGCTGTCGAACCGTGAGATCGGGGCGCGCCTGTTCCTCGCCGAGAAGACGGTGAAGAACTACGTGAGCGGAATCCTGGCGAAGCTCGGCATGCAGCGTCGTACGCAGGCGGCGGTACTTGCCGCCGAGTGGCTACCCAAACGCGGCGACGCGAACACACGCTGACCGCGGAGCCGCGCGGTCGCCGGCCCCGT
>DASSWY010000070.1:0-3793 GCA_035704325.1 Microcella sp.
ACAGATGCTGCTGCCGGGCCTGCTCACCATGCTCACCGACGAGCCGGGGTTGGAGGTCGCCGTGACCGACCACGACCTCGACCGCCCCGACTGGGCGACCCTCACCCCCGACTTTGACATCGTGCTCGCCGACTCCCAGGGCGTGCCCGCCCACTGGTCACAGGGGGGCTTACGCGTCATCACGCTCATGACCGAGCCGTTCGACGTCGCCATGCCGCTCGGGCACCGCCTCGCCGACAAGGCCGTGCTGAAGCCCGCCGACCTCGTCGACGAGCCGTGGGTCGGCGCCCCCGTCGGCTATCCGTACGACCGCGTGCTCGACGGGCTCGCCGCCTACACGGGCCGAGCGCCGCGCATCGTGCAGCGTGTCATGGACAACCTCATCGTCGAGCGACTCGTCGCGGCCGGAATCGGCCTCGCGATCCTGCCGCGCTTCACGACCCGCATCCACGACACGGGCATCGTCACGCGCCCCATCGCGGGCATCCCCGCCGAACGGCAGATCAACGCCCTGCTGCGGGCCGACCGGGCCGAGCGGCCGAGCGTTCGGCGCATCCTCGAACTGCTCGAGCTCGAGGGGCGGCGCGTGCAATCGCGCTACCAGCACCCCGCGCACCGGCGCTGACGGCACCGCGCATCGCGCGCGGACGACGGCCTAGGTCGCCTCGGCGTCAAACGGCGCCGGGCGCCCCTCTTTCAGCAGCCGCTGGCGCTGGGCGTAGGCCGACTCGCGTTTCGGCGCGACCACCGCGGCGGCCCCGGGATCGCCCGGCCGCGTCGCGGGCGCCTCGTCTTCGAGGAGCGCCTCGCGGATGATGCGGCGCGGGTCGTACTGGCGCGGGTCGAGCTTCTTCCAGTCAACGTCGTCGTAGTCGGGGCCCATCTCTTCGCGCATGCGCTCTTTCGCGCCGTTGGCGAGGTCGCGGAGGCCGCGGATGAGTCGCGCGAACTGCGCCGCCAGCGCCGGCAGTCGTTCGGGCCCAATGATGATGACAGCAATCAGCCCGATGAGCAGCAGCTTCTCAAACGTCAGGCCGAAGGACACGAGCCCAGAATAGCCAGGAAACCCGGGGGCTTCCCCCTAGGCTGGGCGACCGAGGAGGCCGACGTGCCGAGCAAAGACCTGTCCTGGAAGTACACCGAGCAGTCCGTCGTCGAACCCGACGCCATCGCGGCGGCCCGCGTGACCGCCGACGAGTTGGGCACCGACCCGGTCAGCCCCGCCACCGGAGCTCAGCTCGCGCTCATGACCGCCGCCGTGGGCGCGAAGACCATCATCGAAATCGGCACCGGCGTCGGCGTCAGCGGCCTCTGGATGCTCAAGGGCGCCCCCGACGCGCACCTCACGTCGATCGATATCGAGGCCGACCACCAGCAGGCCGCTCGCCGCTTTTTCAGCGACGCCGGGCATCCCGCGTCGCGCGTGCGCCTCATCACGGGCGCCGCCACCGAGGTGCTGCCCCGGATGAACGAGTCGAGTTACGACGTTGTGCTCGTCGACGCCGAGCCGAAGGGCCTCATCGACCTGCTCGAGCACGCGATTCGCCTCGTGCGCGTGGGCGGCGTCGTGCTCGTGCCGCACGCGCTCTGGCGCGACACCGTGGCCGACCCGGCAAAGCGCGAGAGCGTGACGACCGACCGCCGCGGCATCATCGCCGAACTGTCGCAGTCGCCGGCCGTGCACGTGGCCCTCTCGCCCGTGGGCGACGGTCTGCTGCAGATCGTCAAGCGTTCGGCCTAAGCGCCGAGGGCGCCGGCACGCACCGGCCCCGGGAACGAGAAAACCCCCGGCCCGGGGGCCAGGGGTTCGCTCGGTCTAGGAGATCGCCGCGCTCAGCGCGTCGCGCAGTTCGGTGGCCTCCGCGTCATTGACGGAGACAACAAGTCGACCGCCGCCTTCCAGCGGCACACGAACGATGATGAGGCGACCCTCCTTGACAGCCTCCATGGGTCCGTCGCCGGTCCTGGGCTTCATGGCTGCCATAGTGTGGTTCCCCTTTCGAGACGAAAATTCCGCTTCCCATTATTCCCCCTTATCCCGCCGTGACTAAATCGACGCTGAGAGCCACGCGGTGAGACCACGCTCGACGGTGCGAATCTGCTCGATCGGCACCCGCTCATCGTCGGCGTGCGCGAGCGAGGGGTCGCCCGGCCCGTAATTGACGGCCGGGATGCCCAGCTCGCTAAAGCGCGCCACATCCGTCCACCCGTATTTCGGGGCGGGGGCGCCGCCGACCGCCGCCATGAAGCGCTGCGCGAGCGGAGCATCCAGGCCGGGGCGGGCGCCGGGGGCGAAATCGGTGACCGTCACCTCGACGTCGAGACCGTCGACGAGCGCGCGCACGTGGGCCTCGGCGTCGGCCACCGTGCGTGACGGCGCGAAGCGGTAGTTGACGGTGACCGTGCAGGCGTCGGGGATGACGTTGCCGGCCACTCCCCCGCCGATGCCGACGGCGTTCAGGCCCTCGCGGTAATCGAGCCCGTCGACCGTGACCGTCGCGGGCTCATAGGCGGCGAGACGCTCGAGGATCGGCGCGGCGGCGTGGATCGCGTTGACGCCCATCCACGAGCGGGCCGAGTGGGCGCGGCGGCCGCGGGTGGTGATGTCGGCGCGCAGGGTGCCGTTGCAGCCGCCCTCGACGGCGCCGTTCGACGGTTCGCCGAGCACGGCGAAGTCGGCGGCGAGCAGCTCGGGCCGGGTGCGCGCGAGGCGGCCGAGGCCGTTGAGGTGTGCCTCGACCTCCTCGTGGTCGTACCAGACGAAGGTCACGTCGACGGCGGGCTCGGGGAGGCGACAGGCGAGCGCGAGGGCGACCGCGCATCCGCCCGTCATGTCGACGGTGCCGCGGCCGACCAGCAGTTGCTCTCCATCGGGGCCGAGCGCGCGCGTCGTCGGCAGGTTGCCGTTCACGGGCACGGTGTCGATGTGGCCGGCGATGACGACCCGCTGGGCGCGGCCACGGTGCGTGCGGGCGACGATGGCGTCACCGTCGCGCACGACGTCGAGGTGCGGAGCGTGGGCGGCGAGCGTGGCCTCGATCGCGTCGGCGAGCGCCTTCTCGTTGCCGGACACGCTCTCGATGTCGCACATCGCCGCGGTGAGGGCGACGACGTCGGCGAGCAGGGCAGGGCTGAAGGCGGGCTGCGCGGTCACCGCTCCAGCCTAGTTCGCGGCCCGGCGCGACTAGCCTGGAGTCATGAGTGAGAGCGCCACCGAAACGCACGACGAGCACGCCACCCACGCCTGGGGCTACGGCCTCGCCACGGTTCGCGAGAGCACCGGGGAGGTGCTCGACACGTGGTTCCCGCACCCCGCGCTCGGCACCCTGCCCGAGGGCCGCGACCCGCACATCGTGCCCGCCGAAATCGAGCACCTCGAGGGCGGCGATGAGCGGCGCGGCGTGCGCCTGGAGGCGCGCACCGTCGCCATCGCGCTGGATGTTGCCCCCGCGTCAACCGCGGACGCCTACCTTCGCCTGCACCTGCTCTCGCACCGGCTCGTCGCGCCAAACACGCTGAACCTGGACGGCATTTTCGGCCACCTGCCGATCGTGACGTGGACGACGGCCGGCCCCGTGCATCCTGACGACTTCGACGCGCGGCGGCCCGCCCTGCAGCGCGCCGGCATCTCGGTGCTCGGCGTCGACAAGTTCCCGCGGATGCTCGACTACGTCACCCCGCCGCGGGTGCGCATCGCCGACGCCTCGCGCGTGCGCCTCGGCGCCTACCTCTCGCCGGGCACGACCGTCATGCACGAGGGCTTCGTGAACTTCAACGCCGGAACGCTCGGCGC
>DASSWY010000078.1:0-4375 GCA_035704325.1 Microcella sp.
GATTATGACGACGAGCGGCCCCACGCGCGAGCCCGCCTCGCGAGCATGGCCTCATGACCATCACGATCGGCCGACGCCCCCTCACGCGCGACGAGGTTGTCGCGGTCGCGCGTCACGATGCAGGCGTCGCCCTCGATCAGGATGCGCTCATCGCGATGGCGGCGACGCGCACGCTCATTGACGGCCTCGCCGACGACACCGCGCCGCACTACGGCGTCTCGACCGGGTTCGGGGCGCTCGCCACCACCCACATCCCGCGCGACAAGCGCGCGCAGCTGCAGCGCTCGCTCGTGCGCTCACACGCGGCGAGCTCGGGGGCTGAGGTCGAGCGCGAGGTCGTGCGCGCCACCATGCTGCTGCGCCTCGCGACGCTTGCCACCGGCCGCACGGGCGCGCGCCCCCTCGTCGCCGAGACCTACGCGGCTGTGCTCAACGCCGGCATCACCCCGATCGTGGGCGAGTACGGCAGCCTCGGCTGCTCGGGTGACCTCGCCCCGCTCGCGCACTGCGCGCTCGCCGTGATGGGCGAGGGCGAGGTGCGCGATGCCGCGGGAGACCGCGTTCCCGCAGCCGACGCTCTCGCGGCCGCGGGCATCCACCCCCTTGAGTTGCGCGAGAAAGAGGGGCTTGCCCTCATCAACGGCACCGATGGGATGCTCGGCATGCTCTGTCTCGCGCTGGCCGATCTCGACGCGCTTGTCGCCACCGCCGACCTCACCGCCGCCATGAGTGTCGAGGGCCAGCTCGGCACCGACGCCGTCTTCGCCGACGATCTGCAGGCCCTCCGCCCGCACCCCGGTCAGGCGACGAGTGCCGCCAACATGCGGGCGGTACTCGCCGGCTCCGCGATCGTCGCGAGCCACCGCACCGACGACTGCACCCGCGTGCAAGACGCGTACTCGCTGCGCTGCGCACCCCAGGTGCACGGCGCGGTGCGCGACACCATGGCGCACGCCGACCTCGTCGCGCGGCGCGAGTTGGCGAGCGCCATCGACAACCCGGTCGTCACGCTTGACGGGCGGGTCGAGTCGAACGGCAACTTCCACGGGGCGCCCGTCGCCTACGTGCTCGACTTTCTGGCGATCGCCGTGGCCGACCTCGCGAGCATGAGTGAGCGCCGCACCGATCGCTTCCTCGACGTGGCCCGCAACGCGGGGCTCCCCGCCTTCCTCGCGCACGACCCGGGGGTCGACTCGGGGCACATGATCGCCCAGTACACCCAGGCAGGCATCGTGAGCGAGCTGAAGCGGCTCGCGGCGCCCGCCAGCGTCGACTCGATTCCGTCGAGCGCCATGCAGGAGGACCACGTGTCGATGGGCTGGTCGTCGGGCAGAAAGCTGCGGCGCTCGATCGACGGGCTCACCCGCGTCATCGCCATTGAGGCGCTCACAGCCGCCCGCGCGCTCGACCTCCGCGCGCCCGCCCCCGCGCCGGTCACCGCGTCGGTCATCGCGACCCTCCGCGCCGAGGTCGAGGGCCCCGGCCCCGACCGCTACCTCGCCCCCGAGATCGAACGCGCCGTCGTGCTGACCCGCACGGGCGCGCTGCTCGACGCGGCCCGCGCCGTCGTGCCGACCCTCGTGTAGCCCCGCCACCGCCTGAGAGAGGACACCCCATGAGCATCGCGACCGGCCCCCGCCCCGTCCGCGCCCACCGCGGCACGCAGCTGCACACGCTCGGCTGGCAGCAGGAGGGCGCGCTGCGCATGCTGCAGAACAACCTTGACCCCGAGGTCGCCGAACACCCCGACGAGCTGGTCGTCTACGGCGGCACGGGAAAGGCCGCCCGCGACTGGCGCAGCTTCGACGCCCTCGTGCGCACGCTCGAGACACTCAAGGGTGACGAGACGATGCTCGTGCAGTCGGGCCGCCCGGTCGGGGTGATGCAGACCCACGAGTGGGCGCCGCGGGTCCTGATCGCGAACTCGAACCTGGTGGGCGACTGGGCCAACTGGGACGAGTTCCGCCGCCTCGAGCAGCTGGGCCTCACCATGTACGGCCAGATGACCGCCGGCTCGTGGATCTACATCGGCACCCAGGGAATCCTGCAGGGCACCTTCGAGACCTTCGCCGCCGTGGCCGCGCAGCTCGCCGCCCGGAAGGGCGGGCTCCACGGGCACAGTGCCGGCACCCTCGCCGGCACCATCACGCTCACCGCCGGCCTCGGCGGCATGGGCGGCGCCCAGCCGCTCGCCGTCACCATGAACGGTGGCGTCGCGATCTGCATCGACGTCGACCCGACGCGCATTGCCCGCCGCGTCGAGCACGGCTACCTCGACGTCGTCGCCGACTCGCTCGAGCAGGCGCTCGCGCTCGCCACCGACGCTCGGGATGCGCGTCGCGCGCTCTCCATCGGCGTCACCGGCAACGCCGCGCGGCTCGTGCCCGAGTTGCTCGCCATGGGCGCCCCGATCGACATCGTCACCGACCAGACGAGCGCGCACGACCCGCTGTCGTACGTTCCCCTCGAGTACACGCGTGACGAGTGGGTGGCGGCGAAACAGCGCGATCCGAAGGGTGTGGCCGAGGCCGCCCGCCACGCGATGGCCCGACACGTTGAGGCGATGGTCGGATTCCAGAAGGCGGGCGCCGAGGTGTTCGACTACGGCAACAACATTCGCACCGAAGCGCTGTCGGCCGGTTACGCCGACGCGTTCGCGTTCCCCGGGTTCGTGCCCGCGTACATCCGCCCGCTCTTCGCCCAGGGCAAGGGGCCGTTTCGTTGGGCCGCCCTCAGCGGCGACCCGGCTGACATCGCCGCGACCGACCGCGCCGTGCTCGAACTCTTCCCCGACAACGAGAACCTGCAGCGCTGGATCCCGATGGCGCAGCAGCGCGTGCACTACCAGGGCCTGCCCGCCCGCATTTGCTGGCTGGGCTACGGCGAGCGCGACATCGCCGGCGAGAGGTTCAACGACATGGTTGCCTCGGGCGCGCTGAGCGCTCCGGTCGCGATCGGCCGCGACCACCTCGACTCCGGAAGCGTCGCGAGCCCGTACCGCGAGACCGAGGCGATGAAGGACGGCAGCGACGCGATCGCCGACTGGCCGCTGCTGAACGCACTGGTCAACACCGCGAGCGGCGCCACCTGGGTGTCGATTCACCACGGCGGCGGCGTCGGCATTGGCCGCTCGCTGCACGCCGGTCAGGTGGTCGTCGCCGACGGCACGGCGCTCGCCGGTCAGAAGGTGCAGCGGGTGCTCACGAACGACCCGGGCATGGGGGTCATTCGCCACATTGACGCCGGTTACGACGAGGGTGAGGGCGTGGTCAGCGAGTTCGGCGTCCGCATCCCGATGCGCGAGGGGCGATGAGCGCCGGGGTGCTCGCCCACGACGAGCACTGGCCGCGGGCCGGCGACTGGCCGGCGTGGCGACCGGGCGAGCGCGCCGACGCGATCATCGTCGGCGTGCCGAGCTGGCGCACCTCGCTGTCCCCGTCGCGGGCGCACGAGACGCCGGCCGCGATCCGCGCGGCACTGCGCCGTTACAGCGCCGACGCGCTGATGACGCCGTCGGGTGCGCCCCTCGTCGTCCGCGACGCGGGCGACCTCGTCGACCCCGATGGCGATGAGGATGCGGCGGTCGCCGCGATCGCGGAACTCGCCTCCCACAGCGAGCTCGTCATCGCACTCGGGGGCGACAACGCGGCGACCGTGCCGGTCGCGCTCGGCGCCACCGGCGCGCGCCTCGCCTCGGCCGGGCTCGTGACGGTCGACGCCCACCACGACCTGCGCGACGGCACGAGCAACGGCAGCCCCGTGCGGCGCCTCCTGGAGGCGGGGCTGTCCGGCGAGCGCATCAGCCAGCTCGGCATCGAGCCGCTCGCGAACTCCCGTTTCTACGCCGAGCGCGCCGCAACGCACGGCATCGAGGTTGTCACCCGCGACGAGCTCGAGAGTCTGCCGATCGCCGTCGCGATGGAGCGAGCGCTGCGCCGCGCCGCCGGCGCGGGCGGCCCCGTCGTTGTCGATCTCGACCTGGATGTCTGCGATCGTGCCGTCGCGCCGGGGTGCCCCGCGAGCATCCCGGGCGGAATCAGCGCGCGTGAGCTGCGCCACGCGGCGCGGGTCGCCGGCGCCCACCCGGCCGTGACGGCGATCGACCTCACCGAGCTCGACGCGAGTGCCGACGCGGCCGACGGGCGCACGGTGCGCCTCGCTGCGCTGTGCGTGCTGGAGGCGCTCGCGGGGCTCGCCGCCCGCAGGGGAGGAGTCGCGTGAGCCTCGCCGTCGACAACATCGGCCAGCTCGTCACCCTCGACCCGGCCGACCCCGAGCGGCCCGTGCGCGTCGATGCGGCGCTCGTCATCGACGACGGTCGCATCGCGTGGGTGGGGGATGCGCGGCGCGCGCCCGCCGCGGATTCTCGCCTCGA
>DASSWY010000119.1:0-3216 GCA_035704325.1 Microcella sp.
CGCGCCGCAGCGGCACGTCGGAGTCGACGCCGCCCGCGGTCTCGCCATTGTCGGCATGATCGCGGCGCATGTCATTCCGCGTTTCAGCGACGCGGAGCTGATCGTCGACGGTCGCCCGTCGATCCTGTTCGCGGTGCTCGCCGGGCTCTCCCTCGGTCTGCTCACCCCGACGCGGGCGGCGGCGACGCCTGGCCATGCACGAGCCGCTCGTCGCGGCGCCCGTGCAGCCCTGGCGACGCGCGCCCTCCTGCTCATGGTGCTCGGCCTCTGGCTTTGGACCCTGCCGACCAACATCGCGATCATCCTCGACGCCTACGGGCTGATGTTTCTGCTGATGGTGCCGCTGCTCTTCGCGAACCGCGTCGTGCTCGCCGTCGTCGGTGCGGGAATCCTCGCGCTCGGACCGCTGCTCGTGAGTCTCACCGAGCCGCTGCCACCGTTCAGCGTGTTCTCGGGCGCCTCGCCGATTGATCGCGCCGCCGAGCTGGTGCGGGACCCCGTCGTCGTGCTCGCCGATGCCTTCCTCACGGGGTACTACCCGGCGCTGCTGTGGCTGCCGCTGCTGTGCGCCGGCCTGATCGCGACCCGTAGTGACCTCACGAGCACGATGACGCGGCTGCTCATGGTGACGCTCGGGCTCGCCGCCTCGCTCGTCGGCTACGGCGCGGCGGTCTTTCTGCCCGGCGTGAGCGCCGAGGCCCACGCGGTCACCCCGGCCGAGCTGCTCGGCTCGGGCGGACTCGCCATCGCGATCATCGGGGGCGCCCTGCTGCTGCTCGACTCCCCCGGGGCGTTCGCCCGTGCATCCCGCATCGTGCTTGCTCCGCTCATCGCGATCGGCCGCATGCCGCTGACGGTCTACACGCTGCACGTGCTGCTCATCGCGCTCGCGACTGAGGCGTTCGGCATCGGCCCCGCCGGCGCGTACGCGTCGCCGGACGGGTGGTGGATGCTCGCCGCACTTCTCGTCATCAGTGCCGCCCTTGCGCTGATCGCGATGCGTCGGGGCGCACGGGGACCGCTCGAGCTCGCACTGGCGCGCGTCACGGCCGCCGTCGCCGCTCCGCGCCAGCGGCGCGACGCGGGCGCAGGCCCGGGCACGGGCACGGGAGCAGACGCGCGCACGGTGGCAGACTGAGCGCATGATGCGCAGGTTTGCGGTGGTGCCGCAGTGGCAGGGTTCTGGGGCGGCGCGGGCGATGCGGCTTGCGCAGGGCGCTGAGGCGATCGCCGCCGATTTGCCCGCGCGGGCGACCGAGGTCATCGAGGTTCCGTTGGAGGCGGGCGATGCTGAGGGCACCGGCATTCATCGCTACAGCTCGATTCGCCTCGTGCGTGAGCGCCTCGGCCGCAGCCTCGCCGACCTCGAAGACGGCGAGATCGCCGTGGTCGTGGGGGGCGACTGTGGCGTCGAGTACGCCGGCGTCGAGCGCGCCGCGCGCCGCGGCCGCGTCGTGCTGCTCTGGGCAGACGCCCACGCCGACCTCAACACGGCCGAGACCTCGCCGAGCGGTGCGTACCACGGCATGGTGCTGCGCGACATGATCGATACAGGCTTGGTCGCGGCAAGCGACGTCGTCATGCTGGGCGTGCGCGCCCTCGACGATGCGGAGGCCGACGCCGCCGAGCGCTTCGGTATCCCCACGGTCACGCCCGAACAGCTGGGCGCCGCGATCGCCGCGCGGGCGGGCGATGACGCCGTGCTGTACGTGCACATCGACCTCGACGTGCTCGACCCGGCGATCATGGGCAGCGTCGGCTTCGCCGAGCCGTTCGGGCTCAGCCTCGACGAGCTGATCGGCGCGGTCCGCGATGCCCGCGCAGCACTGCCGCTCGGGGGTGCCGGCATCACCGAGTACGCCCCCGCGGCCGACGCCGACCCCGAACTGCTCGCCGACGAAGCGGCCACGATCCTCCGGGTCATTGCCGCGGTGAGCGCCGACTGACAATGCGCCGTGGTCGGCAACGGCCACCCACTGAGCGAATGCCACAGGAATCGCCAGCGCGCGCATCCTGATCACTAGCGTTATGGCATGTCTGAACCCCGCGTCACCGTCGACCGCGACGGTCACCTCCTGCTGATTGGTTTCAACCGCCCCGACAAGATGAACGCGGCCGACTACGCGTTGCTGTCGGAACTGGCTCTCGCCTACGGCGAGCTCGACCGCGACCCCGAGCTGCGCGTCGGCGTGGTCTACGCCCACGGCGAGCACTTCACCGCCGGTCTCGACCTCGGTGACATCGCCCCCCGCATCGGCCCGAATGGGCTCGACATGGTGCCCGATGGCGGCATTCACCCCTGGGGTATGGACGGCTCACGCGTGTCGAAGCCCGTCGTGCTCGCCGTGCAGGGCACCTGCCTGACCCTCGGCATCGAGCTGGCCCTCGCGAGCGACGTCGTTGTCGCAGCGAGCGACACCTCGTTCGCCCAGCTCGAGGTCGGCCGCGCGATTCTGCCGTTCGGCGGTGCGACGACCCGCTTCGCGGCCGCCGCCGGCTGGGGTAACGCCATGCGCTGGATGCTCACCGGCGACCGCTTCGATGCTCACGAAGCGCATCGCATGGGTCTCGTACAGGAGCTCGTCGAACCGGGCCAGCAGCTCGCTCGGGCGAGCGAGATCGCCCGCACCATCGCCGCGCAGGCGCCCCTGGCGGTGCAGGCGACCCTCGCCAACGCTCGCCTCGCGGTCACAGATGGCGAGAGCGCCGCGGCCGAGAAGCTGCCCGGCGAACTCGTGCGCCTCATGCAGACCGAAGACGCGCGAATCGGCGTCGAGGCCTTCATGACCCGGTCAACGCCGCAGTTCGTCGGGCGGTAGGGCCGTGCAGAGCGAGTACGACCTGATCGTCATCGGCGCGGGCGCGGTCGGTGAGAACGTCGCCGACCGCGCCGTGCAGGGCGGGCTCGACGTGCTCATCGTCGAGAGCGAGCTGGTGGGCGGCGAATGCTCGTACTGGGCGTGCATGCCCTCGAAAGCGTTACTGCGTGCCGGCAGCGTGCTGCGCGCCGCGCACCGCGCTCCTGGTGCCCGCGAGGCCGTGACGGGAACCCTCGACGCCGCGGCCGTGCTCGCCCACCGCGATGACATCGCAGCGCACTGGGACGACTCGGGGCAGGTGCGCTGGCTCGACAAGGCGGGCATCGAGCTCGCGCGGGGCCACGCGCGACTCGACGGAGAACGCCGCGTCATCATCACGAGCGACGACGGGGCCACG
>DASSWY010000226.1:0-5348 GCA_035704325.1 Microcella sp.
CGTGGCCACGAGCCAGACGATCGTGTGCGCCGTGAAGGAGCGGATCTCGGGGTCGCGGGCTGAGCGCGGGCCCGTCGCGCGCGGAACTCGTGGCCAGCCGATGATCGAAAACGCCAGGTATCCGGCGCTCAGTGGCAACAACAACAGGGGTGTCGAGCCGGTCGCGATGACGGCGAGCAGCAGACCGAGTGCGGCAACCGAGCTGACCACGTCGACGACGCCGACGCGCACCACCTGGTCACGCCCGAGCATCACGCCGCGCACAAACACGTACCCGCTGTAGGTGGCGACCAGGATTCCCGCGGCCACCGCAACACCCGTATCCGCCGTGATGATCCACGCGATCGCGACCCCGGCGCCGGCCACAACGGGCAGCGACAGCCAGAACGACCGAGTCAGGGTGTGGATGGTGTCGGCGGCACGGTCACCGCCGCGTCGCGCGCTCGGAATGAAGCGGGACCCGGCGACCCCGAGCGCCGCCGGCCAGAACAGCGACAGGTAGACGGCGAGCGACAGAACGGTGTTGACCTGCCCCAGCACTTCGGGGCCGGCAAGTCTGCCGATCACGACCGTATAGAAGAACCGCGCGAGCCCCTGAGCGAGGAGACCAATCATGACGATCGCGGTCTTCGAGACGACGAGTCGCCGCCCGCTCATCGGCGCGCCGCCCGTGAACGCCTCTGCCCGCGAGCGTCGTGCCGCGCGATCGCCGCGCGGTAGACGCCCTCCAGCTCACTGATCACCGTCTCGATACCGAAGTCGGCGATGCACCGCTCGCGCGCCGCGACTGAGAGCGCGGCACGCTCGTCGTCGCTCAGACCGGCGTAGTGGCCGAGCACGCGCGCAAGGTCGTCGACCGAGCCGGGGGCTGCGACCAACGCGGGCTCGCTGTAGTGCTTGCTGACGCCGACGTCGGTGGTGATCACGGGGATGCTGTGGGCGAGCGCCTCGACCCCCACGATGGGTGCCGACTCGCCGTACGTGCTCGAGATGACGAGGGCCGAGCTACGGCCCATCAGCGCCCCCACATCCTGCACGGCGCCGAGGAGTTCGATGCGCCCGTCGTCGACGAGGTGCCGGGCCTGGGCGCGGTCGATGAGCGCCATCACGTCGACATTGTCGACCTCGACGCCGGGGCCCGCGCAGATGAGCCGCCAGTCGGGGTAGTCGGTCGCACACGCCGCAAACGCCGCGAACAGTTCGGCATGCCCCTTCACCGGGTGGAACCGGGCGAGCGAGAGGAAGGCGCGCGAACGGGGTGAGAAGGCGGGTGTCTCGGCGAGCCCCACCGCGTTCGGCACGCGGTGCGGTTCGTGGGCGTATCGGTAGCGTCGCGCGAAGTCGGCTGCGCCCTCGCTGGTGGCGATGACCGCGTCGAAGCGTCGCGAGAGCAGCGCGACGCCGCGCGCCACGATGCGCGTCAGCGGGTGCACGCCCCGTCCGAAGCGTTGCGTGTGAATGGTGGTGACTCGGGCGGCCGTCGACGCGTGCAGCAGCGCGACGACGAGGTCGGCGTGGAACATATGCGAGCGAATGACGTCGGGCTGGCGTTCGGCGACCACGCGGTTGAGGGCGGCGGCCATCGCGAAGGGGTTGCGCGACTGCTCGCCGAAGCCCAGGTACGTGACGCTGTCCATGGCCCGCTCGAGGCGGTCGCTGAGCGCGCCCGGCCCCATGAGAACGACGAGGTCGACCTCGTCTCCGGCCTGTCGGTGCTTTCCGAGGGTTTCGAGCAGCACTTCTGCCCCGCCGATTTCGGCGTCCGTGGCCACGTAGAGGATTCTCATCGCAGCCCTTCTCACCCGTTGCGCGCACGCAGACGGCGCCGCGCCCCCTTATCTTAGGGCGGGTGACAGACCCCCACGATTCTGCCTCTCCGCGTCCGAGCGTCGTGTTCGTGATCACGAACTATCCCCCGCGGTCGGGCGGCGTTGAGGCGCATGTCGCGGGCTTGGCGGCGGCTCTGGATGCGCGGGGCTGGCGGGTCACTGTCGTCACGCTCGATGAAACCCCCGGCGAGACGATGGAGGGCCGCATTCGCGTGATTCGTCTGCCGCGCCGGTTCCCGGTGGGCGACGTCCTGGCGTTCCCTCCGTTCGGAACGGGGCGGCGCATCCGTCGTCTCATGCGCGAGGTCGCCGCGACCGTCGTGTCGACGCACACGCGTTTTTTCCCGATGTCGTTTGTCGGCGTGCGGGCCGCCCGCCGCACGGGCGTCACCTCGCTGCACACCGAGCACGGCTCTGACTTCGTCGGCGGCGTGTCGCCGCTCATCGGCCTGGCGAGCCGCGTCGTCGACCACACGCTTGGCATTGCGGTGCTGCGCGGCGCATCCGCGGTTCTGGGCGTCTCTGACCGCGTGGTGGCTTTCGTGGAGCGGCTGAGTGGCGTGCGCGCGTCGACGTTTTTTAACGCGATTGATCCCGCCGCGTGGCAGGCAAGCCTGCCCGCACCTGCCGCTATCCCCGCTCGCCCGCGTCTCGTGTACGTGGGCCGCCTGGTACCCGGCAAAGGGTGGGATACGGCTCTCGACGTGGCGGAGCGGCTCGCCACCGACCCCGACTGTCCGGAGTTCGAGGTGCACCTGTGCGGTGGCGGCCCCGACCGTGACGCCCTCGCGCGCCGGGCCGCGGCGAGCCCACTTGCCGCGCGCATCCACGTGCGCGGCCGGCTTTCGCGCGCCGAACTGGCCGCGACGCTGCAGGGCGCGGTCTACGTGAATCCCACGACGCTGTCCGAGGGGTTTCAGACGACACTGCTCGAGGCCCTCGCATGCGGCGCCCGGGTCGTCACGACCGACGTCGCGGGGGCGGCCGAGTTGCGTGACGAGGGCCGCCCGGTGCGCATCGCGCCGACCGCCGATGCGGCCGCGCTCACCCCGTTGGTGCGCGACGCACTTGGTGACGAACCGGCCACTGTCATCCCGTCGATGACGGCCTGGTCGTGGGATGCTCGGGCCGACGAGTTCGCTCAGCACGTGGCCCGCGCCACCTAAGCTGTCTCTCACCACCCACCCGTGGTCGCCCGCGCGACCGACCGAAGAGACACCGATGACAGCACCGCAGACCCCTGCTTTCGACCGAACGTGGCTGATCGTGCCGCTGTACAACGAGGCGTCAGTCATCGGCGACGTTGTTCGTGCCGCCCGCGAGACGTTCCCGAACATCGTCTGCGTCGACGACGGCAGTTCCGATGAGTCTGCGGCCAACGCGGCGGCGGCGGGGGCGGTCGTCGTACAGCACCCCACGAACCTGGGCCAGGGGGCGGCGATTCAGACGGGGCTGTCGTTCGCGCTGGGTGAGCCGAACGCCGAGTATTTCGCCACGTTTGACGCCGACGGGCAGCACCGCACCGCCGACGTCGTCGCGATGCTCGAGCACCTCATCGCCGACGACCTCGACATCATCATCGGCTCGCGGTTCCTCGACGGCCGCACGAAGCCCGGCTTCCTGAAGAAGATGGTGTTGAAGTTGGCGGTTCGGTTCGAGCGCATGTCAACGGGCATCCACGTGACGGATGCGCACAACGGACTGCGCGTCATGAACCGTCACGCAGCATCCGCGATTCGTATTCGTCAGAATCGGATGGCGCACGCCTCGGAAATTATTTCGGAGATCGCGCGCGCCGAGCTGAAATATGCCGAGCACCCCGTGCACATCGTGTACACCGACTATTCGCGGTCGAAGGGCCAGTCGATCTGGAACTCCGTGAACATCCTCAACGACCTCCTCATTAAGTGAGTACCGCTATGGACGACCAACTGATCATCAAAGTTCTGCTTATCAGCGTCTTCATACTGTTCGCGATTGTGCTGATCGTGCCCATGCGGGGTGCGCGACAGACCGCGGTGCGACGGCTGATTCTCGTTGCCGCATTCATTGCGGCGATCGTGGCCATCGCGTTCCCGCAGCTACTCAACGATGTTGCGGTGTTGCTCGGCGTCGGGCGTGGCGCCGACCTGGTGCTTTATGTACTCGTCGTCGTCTTCATCGGAAACGCGATGGCGCAGGCCGCCCAGAACCGGCAGCTTCAGCGCGAAATTACCGAGATCGCGCGCACCGTTGCGATTGAACAGGCGCGCTCGTCACAGCACCCTCGACACGAGCAATAGCCCTCCGCAGAGTTCGCGCCCGTGCGCACTGCCCGCTACCGGCGAGCGAATCGGCCGCGAATTTTACGAAGCACCAGTGACGGGCCGCCGTTGCGCAAGTAAAACGCGACGAGGCCGAGGTCATGGCGGAGACCCGACCGCTTGCGACGCTGACGCGGGCGCGGGCGCGGGCGCGGGCTCGTGATAGCACCGACATGCGCATCGAGGCGATCTCCGGCTGGGCGCGGCGCATCAACAAAGCTCACGAGCGGCGCGAGCACAGCATCCCAGGTGTACTGCTCGCGCACCCGCCCAACATTCGCTCGGGCCTGAGCCGAAAAGTCGGCGTCAAACAGCACCCTCTCGAGCGCGCCAGTGAGGGCGTCGACATCGCCGGCGTCAACAGCGATGCCGAGTCCTTCGCGTTCAACCAGTTCCGCAAAGTGGTCCCCCTTCGTCACCACCATCGGCAAGCCGGCCCACAGGTAGTCGAGAATGCGGGTGCGGAATGAGTATGTCGTCTCGACGTGGGCGTGGTGGGTGCTGACGCCCGCATCGGCTTCGGTCAAGTAGTTCTGCCGATCCGAGAAGTCGACCCATGAGTCGTTGAAATGCACGGCAGTGTCGAGCACGCCGAGACTCTGCGCGAGTGCTTTCGACTCGCGCACAATGGCCATCTCGGGCACGTGGGGGTTCGGGTTCTTGGTGCCCTGGAAGAACAGGTGCACACCACCGCCGCGCCGTTCGGCGAGAGCAGCGGTGGCGCGAATGAGCGTCTGCGGGTCGAACCAGTTGTAGAGTCCGCCGCTCCAGAGCATGAGCTTGTCACCGCGGCCGATACCGGGGCGCACCCCCTTCACGACGTCACGCTCGTGCCGAGGCGGCGCGGAGTCGAGGCCGAAAGGCACGACGTCAATGAGCGAACGCAGGTCGGGATCACCCGCGTAAGTCGCCGGATTCACCCGACCGAGCGCCGCAAGCTGTCCGAGATAAAAGTGTCGCTGTCGCTCGGAGGCGCACAGGAAGAAGTCGGCGCGAGCCAGCTGTTCGTTGATCACGTCAGTGGCGTCTGAGACCTGTTTCGTCCATGTCGCTTCGCCAAGCTCACGCGCCTGCTCGAGCTGTTCCAGGTGCATCGGATCGTAGATGTCGGCGACAAGCAGCTTGGTGCTGCGGCGCAGGGTGTCAAAGATAGCGAGCGCGTGGCCTTGGAAGACGATCACGTCAGCCCACTTTTCGAGCTTGGCAAAGGACCGCT
>DASSWY010000231.1:0-3436 GCA_035704325.1 Microcella sp.
AAGGCCAAGGCCTTCATGGAGGCGGGCGACAATGTGCCGGACGAGTTGACGAACGACCTCGTGCGTGACCGCCTCACCCAGGCCGACTGCGCCGACGGCTTCCTGCTCGACGGCTACCCCCGCACGACCGACCAGGTGCGCGCGCTCGACGAGTTCCTCGCCGAGCACGGCACGGCATTGGATGCGGTGGTCGAGCTCGTCGCGGATCCGGACGTCGTCGTCGAGCGCTTGAAGAAGCGTGCGGTCGACCAGGGCCGCGTCGACGACGATGAGAACGTCGTGCGACACCGCCTGGCCGTGTACGCCGAGCAGACCGCGCCGCTCATCGACGTGTACGCCGAGCGCGGCATGTTGACGAAGGTTGACGGCATCGGTGAGATCGACGAGGTGACGGCCCGGATCCTTGAGGCCCTCACCGTTCGCGACTTGCCGTGACCCCAGCTATCACCTAAGCTTTCCCTTTGGTGCTTTCGGCATGCCTCGGCGTGTCGCCACCCGCAGCCGCCCTCCGGGCGATCGCGCGGGGCGAGCACCACTTCCGCACGACCAGTGCACACTCCCACGTATAGCGACGAAGAGGCTATGGCCAAAAAAGACGGTGTCATCGAGATCGAAGGCTCGGTGGTCGAAGCGCTGCCCAACGCGATGTTCCGCGTTGAGCTGACGAACGGCCACAAGGTTCTTGCCCACATTTCGGGCAAGATGCGCCAGCACTACATCCGCATCCTCCCTGAGGACCGCGTGATCGTCGAGCTGAGCCCCTACGACCTCACCCGTGGCCGGATCGTCTACCGCTACAAGTAAGAGTTGCGCGCTGGGTAAGGAACGGCCCGGGAATCCACCCGGTGCACGAGGCCAGCGACACCAAAAGAACGAGAGAACCATGAAGGTCAACCCCAGCGTCAAGCCCATCTGCGACAAGTGCAAGGTCATCCGCCGGCACGGCAACGTGATGGTCATCTGCGAAAACCCGCGCCACAAGCAGCGCCAGGGTTAGAGCGGTTGAGGCCATTTCTGGCCTCAACAACCCTGGCGCGGTCGGTCGTCCCGACCGACCGGGGGCTAAACAGCGAAGGCCTTTTCTGGCCTCCCCAGAACTCACAACTGAATACACACCACTAGGCAGTTCCAGAACCCGCGGCAACGCGGGGGACACCTCGGGCGGGAGGCCCGGGCACCGGAACTGCTCCATACCTCCCGAAGAACCCTGTAAGGAGCCATCATGGCCCGTCTTGCCGGAGTCGACATTCCTCGCGATAAGCGTGTGGAAGTCGCCCTGACCTACATCTACGGCGTTGGCCGCACGCGTGCGACCGACACGCTCGCGGCGACCGGTATCGACCGCAACATCCGCGTCAAGGACCTGACCGACGAGCAGCTCGTCGCTCTCCGTGACCACATTGAAGGCACCTACAAGGTGGAGGGTGACCTTCGCCGTGAGGTCGCGTCCGACATTCGCCGCAAGGTCGAGATCGGGTCGTACGAGGGCCTGCGCCACCGCCGTGGCCTGCCCGTGCGCGGTCAGCGCACGAAGACCAACGCTCGTACCCGCAAGGGTCCGAAGCGCACCGTCGCCGGCAAGAAGAAGGCGCGCTAGTCCCGGGCTCCGCCCGCGAAGCGCATCCAGAACAGGTTCAGGAGAAAACTCATGGCAGCACCCAAGTCGGCCGCGCGTAAGCCCCGCCGCAAGGACAAGAAGAACATCGCCGTCGGCCAGGCTCACATCAAGTCGACGTTCAACAACACGATCGTGTCGATCACCGACCCGAGCGGCGCCGTCATCAGCTGGGCATCGTCCGGCCAGGTCGGCTTCAAGGGCTCGCGTAAGTCGACCCCGTTCGCCGCGCAGCTCGCCGCCGAGTCGGCTGCCCGCCAGGCGCAGGAGCACGGCATGAAGAAGGTCGACGTCTTCGTGAAGGGCCCGGGTTCGGGCCGCGAGACCGCGATCCGTTCGCTTCAGGCCGCCGGCCTCGAGGTGGGTTCGATCAGCGATGTGACGCCCCAGGCGCACAACGGCTGCCGCCCGCCCAAGCGCCGCCGCGTCTAGTCAGCGTTCCGCGCGCATCCCGTGAATTGATGGATGCGCGCGGTGCGCTGTGAGCGCCCGCGCGCATCCGCACGGCCCCCAGCTTTTCGACATAACTCAACACACTCGACGAGATCCGCCCTCGTCGCGCAACAAGTGTCATATAGCGGACACTTCGCCGAAAGGAACCCATAGTGCTCATCGCACAGCGTCCCACTCTGACCGAGGAGAGCGTCTCCGAATTCCGGTCGCGGTTCATCATCGAACCGCTCGAGCCCGGCTTCGGCTACACGCTCGGCAACTCCATGCGTCGCACCCTGCTGTCGTCGATCCCCGGCGCGGCCGTGACGAGCATCCGCATTGACGGCGTGCTCCACGAGTTCAGCACGATCGACGGTGTGAAGGAAGACGTCACCGAGATCATCCTGAACATCAAGCAGCTGGTCGTCTCGAGCGAGCACGACGAGCCGATCACCGCCTACCTGCGCAAGACGGGTGCGGGCGAGGTCACCGCTGCCGACATCTCCGCCCCCGCCGGCGTTGAGATTCACAACCCCGAGCTCGTGATCGCGACGCTGAACGACAGCGCGAAGTTCGAGCTTGAGCTCACCCTTGAGCGTGGCCGTGGCTACGTGTCGGCGACCCAGAACCGCAGCGAGTTCAGCGAGGCCGGCCAGATTCCGGTCGACTCGATCTACTCGCCCGTGCTGAAGGTCACCTACCGTGTCGAGGCCACCCGTGCCGGCGAGCGCACCGACTTCGACCGCCTCGTGGTTGACGTCGAGACGAAGCCCGCCATCAGCCCCCGCGACGCCATCGCCTCGGCCGGCCGCACGCTGGTCGAGCTGTTCGGTCTCGCGCGCGAGCTGAACACGCAGGCCGAGGGCATCGAGATCGGCCCCGCGCCGGTCGACGCCGTGCTGTCGAACGAACTCTCGATGCCGATCGAAGACCTCGACCTCTCGGTGCGCAGCTACAACTGCCTGAAGCGTGAGGGCATCAACACCGTCAGCGAGCTCGTCGCCCTGTCGGAGACGCAGCTCATGAACATCCGCAACTTCGGTCAGAAGTCGGTCGACGAGGTCAAGGACAAGCTCGTCGAGATGGGCCTGTCGCTGAAGGACGCCGTTCCCGGCTTCGATGGCGCCGCGTTCTACAGCTACGACGACGAGACCAACTAACGGGTTCGTCTCTACGCCGCACCCCAACACCTCACTGACGAACCCCACACAGGAGAACCACGATCATGCCTAAGCCCACCAAGGGTCCCCGCCTCGGAGGCGGTCCGGCGCACGAGCGTCTGATGCTCGCGAACCTCGCGACCGCGCTGTTCACGCACAAGCGCATCACCACCACCGAGACGAAGGCGAAGCGTCTGCGCCCCCTCGCCGAGCGTCTGGTCACCTTCGC
>DASSWY010000306.1:0-6190 GCA_035704325.1 Microcella sp.
TCCACCAGAAGCGAGAAGCGGTGGAGGCGGCGCTCGCCGCAGGCCCCGAGCGGCGCGAGCTGACGGTTGCCGTCACCGTCGTCACCCTGCGCCGCCCCGGCTGAGCGGGCGACGGGGGTTAACCCCACCCCGGGTTCGGGAGGCGGCCGGATGCCGCGGGAACGCGCCGATCGGAAGGCTGGTGGCATCGCGTGAGAGCCGCGCGCATGCCATCCTGACCCGGAGACGACACCATGACTTCCCCGATCCCCGACACCGCCCCGGCACCCGCCGTCGGCGCGACGCGCACCGCAACGGCGCACCCCGAGACTCCCGCCGGTTTGCCGCCGCTCGACGACTGGAGCTACCGCGCCGTCTGGAAGCGCCTGCCCCGCGGCCTCGGCTACCTCGTGCCGACCTTCGCTATCGCGGTCACCGTCAGCGTCGTGCTCAACAGCCTGTTCTCGACGGGCCTCAGCCTGCTGATCGTCGTCGTGGGGCTGTTCCTCATCGCGGCCACGCTGTTCGTCGCCCGCTTCGCTGGCAGCCTCGAGGTGCTGCGCCTGCGCTGGTCGGGCGAGCGCGCCATCACCGAGCCGAGCTGGTCGATCGACCCGAGCCTGCCCTGGTGGCGCAAGGCGCTGACTCCTTTCGCCAATGGGCACTACTGGCTGAGCCTGCTGCACGGCGCGATCGTTGCCCCGATCGTCGCGACGATCAGCTTTGTGCTGCTGACCCTGTGGGGCTCGGTCATCGTGGGGGCGATCCTCTCGCCCTTCGCGCTGATCTTCGGCGTTCGGAGCATCAACGGCCCCGACTTCGATCGCATCATCGACCGCATCGGGGGTGCGGGCGGTTTCGGCCCCGGCTACGACGTCTTCGAGAATCGCTACGGCTGGGCAATCGAGCGTGGCGTCGACGTCGCCGCGCCCCTGTCCGGCGTCTTTGTCGTGCTGTTCGTCGTGCTCGCTATCGGGGCCATCCTGACGCTGCCCTACCTGGTGCGCGCCCTCACCTGGGTGCACGCCGCGATCGCCCGCCCGCTGCTCGGCCGCTTCAAGTCGGAGGAGCTCGAGGGCCAGGTCTCGAGCCTGTTCACTTCGCGTCAGGCCGCGGTCGCCGCCGAGGGCAGCGCGCTCAGCCGCATCGAGCGCGACATTCACGACGGCCCGCAGCAGCGACTGATCCGCCTGCAGATGGATCTCTCGGCCGCCGAGCGCCGCGTCGAGGACGAGCCCGATGCCGCCAAGGCGCTCATCGCGGATGCGCGTCGCCAGGCACAGGACGCGCTCGATGAACTGCGCAACCTGTCGCGCGGCTTTGCTCCGCCGCTGTTGATCGATCGCGGGCTGTTTGCGGCGCTGGAATCCTTAGCGACGCGATCGAGCATCCCGGTGACCCTGCAGACGACGCTCGGGGCGACCGCCGAGCTGCCCGACGAGGTGGCGCGCAACGCCTACTTCGTGGCGAGCGAGCTGATCGCGAACGCGACCAAGCACTCGGAGGCGTCGAGCATCGCGCTCGTCGTGGCCCGCGACGGCGCCGATCTGGTCGTCTCGGTCACCGACGATGGGCGGGGTGGGGCGGCCGAGACCCCGCACCACGGGCTTGCGGGCCTGCGCGACCGGGCCGTCGGACTCGGCGGTACCTTCACCCTGTCGAGCCCTGAGGGCGGACCGACCGAGGTTCGGGTGACGCTGCCCGTGGGCGGCGTGGCGGCACCCGCTGCCCCGACCGCCGCGCAGCCGACCACCACGACGCCCGCTGCTGCGCCGCAGGCCGACCGGACCCCCGACGCCCCGCAGAATGGTGGGGATGCCTGACATGAGTTCTGCCGCACCAGCCCTTCGGGTGGCGGTCGCCGACGATTCGGTGCTGCTGCGCGAGGGGCTGGTGCGCTTGCTGGGCGATGCCGGCATGGATGTCGTGGGCGCGTTCGGCGACGCCGAGGCGCTGTTCGCGGCGTTGCCGGGCCTCACCCTCGACGCGGTCGTGCTCGACGTGCGCATGCCCCCGACGTTCACGGATGAGGGGGTGCGTGCCGCGGTGCGGCTGCGGCGCGAACGCCCCGAGGTCGCCGTGCTGCTGCTGTCGCAGTACGTCGAGCTGACCTACGCGACCGAGCTGCTCGCGGGCGGCGAGGGGCGGGTGGGATACCTGCTGAAGGATCGGGTCGTGTCACTCGACGACGTGCGCGATGCCCTCACCCGCATCGCGGCGGGCGGAACGGTGCTCGACCCCGAGGTGGTCGCCCAGCTGATGGGTCGCCGGGCGAACCCGTTGCAGTCGTTGACGCCGCGCGAGCGTGACGTGCTCGACCTGATGGCGCAGGGCCGCACGAACGCGGCGATCGCTGAGCGGCTCTTCATTGGCGTCGGAGCGGTCGAGAAGAACGTGTCGCAGATCTTCGCGAAGCTCGGGCTCGACGAGGCGCAGGGCGACCACCGCCGCGTGCTGGCGGTGCTGGCGTACCTGCAGCGCTGAGCTGGCTGCACGCCGTGCGGGTGTGCGCAATTCGCGCGCACACTGACCCGCTCGAACTGCGCAAACGTGCACGAGTTCGGTGTCCACCGTCGGGACTGGTCCCTCGTGCGCTGGTGCTGCCCTCTGCCGCGCTCAACGGTCAGTCGTGGGGGGCTCCCGGCGATGAGGGCCCCACTAGTGACCGTTGACGGCGGGCTTTGCCCCAGCGCGCATCGTTCGCCGGGAGCCAGTTTCGCGAGATGGTGAGGGTTCGATGTGCCTCCGCCCCACCGAACTGGCTCCCGCTGAGGAGCGGGCCGCGGCTCGCTAGTAGCGGGCGAGCACGTCGGCGTCGCGTGCGTGCGTAATGGCGCGGCGGGCCGCGTCGAGTGCGGCGACCGGGTCGGTCGACGCTTCGCGTTCGGCGAGCGCCAGTTCGCGGCGCGCATCCTCGAGGCGGGCGCGGGCTCCGGCGGCGCCGCGTCCGCGGCCGGCCGCCTCCGCTTCGGCGAGTTGGATGCGCGCGGTCGCGAGCGCCGCATCGAGCGCCTCCCGCGCGTGGCTGAGTCGCTGCGCCTGTGAGCGGGCGGCGGCGAGCGACACCTCGAGCGCGTCGAGGGCGCCGCGAAGCCGGGTGAGCGTCGGGAGCGGGTCGCGGGCATCCGCCGCCGCGGCGTCGGCGATGGCCGCGTCGACGTCGGCGACGGCACGGGTGATGCCGGCGGCCGTGTCGGCGTCGGGCGCGCTGTCGGTGGCCTCGAGCGCCTCGGTGCGCTGCACCCGAGCGTCGGCGGCGAGGCCGGTGAGGGCGGCGGCCACGTCGTCGAGGCGTGCCACGGTGGCCGCGCGGTCGTCGAGCAGTCGTTCGGCGGTGGCGACCGCGACGTCGGCGGCGTCGAGCTCGGCGGCGACGGGCGGGGGCACGGCGGCCGCCAGCGCGTCGTCGACGCGGGCGAGGGCAGCGTGGGCGGTGTCGAGTTGCGCGGCCGCGAGGGCAGGGGCCGTCGCGGCGGCGCCCAGGGCGCGGGCGGTGTACCGCTCGGCGTCGCGCTGGTGGGCGGCCTCGTCGTCCCGCAGCCGCGCGCGCACCGCGGTGACGCGTTCGCTCAGCCGCGAGTGGCGCTCGCGCGCGCCGGATTCGGCGGTGCGCCGCCGCCGGAATGCCTGCTCCTGCTCGCCGAGCGCCGCCTCGATGCGGCCGGCGAGCATGACGATGCGGTCGGCGCGTTCCTGTTGCCGCAGGCCCGGGGCTGGGTCGTCGGTGAGCATCCCGTGCAGCCGGAAGATTTCGCGGCGATCCTCGGCCGCCTGGTCGAGCGCTGCCCGAAATTCGGCGGTGTCGCGCTCGCCGAACTGGGCGAGGGCGAAGCCCAGCTCGCGGTCGGCCGTCTGGATGGCGTCGTCGGCGCGCACGAGGGCGACTCCGGCGCGGGTGCGCTGATCCTCGAGCGCCCGTTCGGGGCGGTGGCGGCGGCGCGAGACGAGGACGACGCCCCCGACGAGCACCCCGGCCACGACCACGCCCACCGTGAAGACGGCCGTGAGAATTCCCGAGATGAGACCGCCGAAGAGTTCCACGACTGTGCAGTGTATGCGCCGGGTCTTGGCGCGGGCGGCGCGGAATACCGGGCGAATGCGCGGGGCGGTCGTAGGGTGACCGCGTGTGGCGTGCCGACCGATACGACGATCATGAGCTCGACGACGATGCTCCCGTGGCGGCTCCCGGCGTGGAGCCGGGCGCACTGAGCATGGGAGACCCGGCGGTGACTCCGATGAATGTGGCGAGCGATACCTGGCAGCGCTGGCGCGACGAGCTCGCGGCCCTCGGCGGCGCGAGCCCGCTGCTGCACTTCGACGACGACCCGCGCGGCCGTATCGAGCTCGGCACGAGCCACCCGGGGGGCCTTGCCCGCTTTATCGCCGGGAGCCCGACGCTGTTGAGCAACCTGGTGCGCGACGACGTGGCGCTGCGCACCGCCCGCGTCGCCGCCGAACGCATCGCCGATAAGGGCCTCGAGCTGTCGAGTGTGCGCGGCATCGACGCGATCGCTCTCGGCATCGGCATGGTCGTCTGGAGCCACGGCGGCGAGACGTTCCGCGCGCCGCTGCTGCTGCGCCCGTTGCGCCTGCGCCGCCGCGGCCGTGAGGTCGAGCTGACGCTGCTCGACCGCCTCGTGCTGAACCCGGCGCTGGCCCGCGAGCTCGCGCGCCAGTTCTCGCTGCACCTCGACGAGGAGGCCTTCGTCGCCCTCGCCGACGACGACGGCACCTTCAAGCCGAACCCGCCGCTCGACCGACTGCGCGGCCTGACGGCGCACCTCGACGGCTTCACGATCACCCCGCGGCTCGTCGTGTCGACGTTTGCCGAGGTGGGCCCGGCGCTCGCCGCCGACGCCCGCGACCTGTCGCACCCCGTGCTCGATGCGATCGCCGGCAACACGAGCGCCCGCTGGGCGGTTCAAGAGAGCCAGACCACGGTCACCCCGGTGCCCGCTGACCAGCGCCCGCCCGAGACCGACCTGCTGCTGCTCGACGCCGACGCCGAGCAGGAGGACGTCATCGCGAACGTCGCCGCCGGCAACTCGATCGTCGTGAAGACGCTGCCCGGTACGGGCGCGACCCAGACGGTGGTCAATGCCCTCGGCACGCTGATCGCGCAGAACAAGCGGGTGCTCGTCGTGAGTTCGCGCCGCGCGGCTCTCAGCTCGATCCAGCGCCGCTTTACCGACATCGGCCTGCCCGGCGTCACGGTCACCCCGCGCAGCCTGCGTCGCGACGTCATTCGCGGCATCAGCCGCAACGAGAAGGCGCAGAAGCCCCGCGTTGCCGATGTCAATGAGGCCCTCGTGCGCCTGCGCGGCGTGCTGCTCGACTACCGCGAGGCCCTCGGCCGCCCCGACCCCAAGCTCGGCATCAGCGTGTACGACTGCGTCTCAGAACTCAGCCGTCTCGCCCTGCTGCCCACCCCGCCCACGACGCGTGCGCGACTCACCCGCGCTGCCGTTGAGACGCTCGCCCACGATCGCGCGCATGCCGCACAGGTGATCGTGCAGGCCGCGAAGCTGGGGCAGTTCAGCTACGGCCCGGGCGACTCGCCCTGGTACGGCGCGCGGTTCGCCAGGGCGGAGGACGCGACGCGTGCGCAGGAGCGCGCCCGCCGCCTGCACGCCGACCTGCTGCCCCGTCTGGTCGAGCGCGGCCGGGCACTCATCGGCTCGACGCCGTTGCGGCCGTTCGAGACCCTCGCCGAGCTCGGCGTGTACCTGCGGCTGCTCACCGACATCCGCGACACGCTCGACCGCTTCCAGCCCGCCGTCTTCGACCGCTCGTTGAGCGAGCTCATCGCGGCGACCGCTCCGCGCCGCGAGGGCTCGACGATGCCCGCCGCCACGCGCCGCCGCCTCAAGGGTCTCGCCAAGGAGTACGTGCGGCCGGGCGTGCACGTGGGCGATCTGCACGATGCGCTCACGCGCATCCAGCAGCAGCGCATTTTGTGGCAGCGGTTCGCGCCCATCGGCATCACGCCGACCGTGCCCGTGGGCATCGCCGATGTCGCGGTCGCCTACCAGCAGGTCGAGCAGGATCTCGAGGAGCTGGATGCTCCGCTCGGGCACGACAGCCGCGACCGCTCGCTCGTGCACCGACCCCTGACGGAACTGCACGCGCTGCTCGAGGGCCTCGCGGCGGAGAGCGACGTGCTCGCGAACCTGCAGGAGCGCACCGAGCTGCTGCGCCAGCTCGAGGGCTG
>DASSWY010000349.1:0-3187 GCA_035704325.1 Microcella sp.
CCGTACCGGCCGTAGATGGTCGACTCCGACACGGTCAGCACGGCGATGGGAGTGCCGTGTGCGGCGGCGGTGCGCAGTTCGCCCTCGAGAAGCGCTCGCGCGATGCCGCGGCGGCGATGGGTGGGCGCGACCGTCACCGCACTGATTGCCCACGACTCAAGCGCACCGCCCGCAGGCATTCCGAGCGGGCTCGCCCAGCTATCGACGGTGGCCACTGGGACACTCGGCTCAGCCGCGGAATCGTCGTACACGCCAATCGCACGCGTCTCCCCGAGCCCGGGGCGATGTTCGGCGAGCCTTTCGTCGTTCAGGTAGTTGCCGTAAAAGCCGCGCGATACCGCCTGAGAGAAGCCGTCGTGGCGTTCGGGGTCGTCGCCGACGAGCTCGTACCGCAGGCCCTGCTCGGCGAGGGCCACCGTTGAACGCTCGTCGGCGGGCAGTGTGCGGAAGTCGCCAGTCATGCGCTCAGCGTAGTGATCGGCGCAGCGCCTCGATGATGCTCACCTCAACCGGCACACCGTCCTCGGCCGCTTGCCGACGCAGCTCGTCGGCGAGCGGTGCGGGAACCGTCACGGTCAGCGGGTCACCGGTCGATGTCTGGCCAGCCGCGCCCGGCTCGGCGCCCGCGCTCGCCGCGTCTGCGCCATCGCGCAGGAAGATCGCGAGCACCGGCACGACGACGGTTCCGAGCGCGTCGAGAATTCCGACGACGCCGGCCACCCGAAAGTACAGCTCGCCGTCAGGCCCCGGAATGTCGCCGTCGGTCAGGATTGGCAAAATCAGCATCACGGCGACCACCGCGATCGCCACCAGCGTCAGCGTGAGCCCGACCCGAATGACCCGTCGCCGCCGCCCCGCCAGCAGCAACAGCAGGTTCGCGTGCGCGAAACTCACCGCGAGGATGCCCGCGGTCGCAAACGCGCGCAGCCAGTCATCGAATCCCGGCGCATCCCAGTCACGCCAGATCAGGACGAGCCCGAAAACGAGTCCGGCAGCGCTCGCAAGCAGGCCGACCGCGGCGACGACGCGCATCGCGCGGTCGGCGACGGCGAGGTGGCACAGCGCCGTGATCGAGAACGCCCCGACGAGCACGGTGGTAAGCACGACGCGGCCCTGCGTCTCGCCAAAGTCGCCGCCGAGGAGCGCCACAATGCCGACGAGCGCGGCGGCCGAGAACGAGATGATGATGCCGTAGATGGCGCCCCGGCGGGCCGCGGTGATGATGTGAGGACTCATGGGTGGTGCCCGTCCTTTCGCTCGGCGTCTCTGCCGGCTATGACGCGCGAGTGCGGGTCACGAGCATCACGATAGCCCCCGCGACGAGCCCCCAAAAGGCACTGCCGATACCCGCGACGACGACGCCGGAGGCCACCACCACGAGCGTGACCGCGGCGACGACCCGAGTGGGGGGCGCCTCAAACGCCGCGACGAGTCCTGAGGCGAGCGCCGAGAAGAGCGCAAGCCCCGCGACCGCGATGATCAGGATCGGCGGCGCGGCCGTCACGAGGGCCGTCGCCGCGCCGGCCGTCAGGCCGAGCAGCACGTAGGTGACGCCGCCCGCGACGGGGGCAAGCCACCGCTTCGCGGGGTCAGGATGCGCGTCGGGGCCGCCCATCAACGCTGCGGTGATCGCCGCCAGATTCAGCGCGAAGCCGCCGAACGGCGCCGCGACCACCGTCGCCGCCCCGCTTGACGCGAGGATCGCGCGGGCCGGCACCTCGCGGTAGCCGAGCGTTGAGAGCACGGCGAAGCCCGGCACGTTCTGCCCCGCCATCGTCACAATGAACAGCGGCACCCCGAGGCTCACGATGACGGCGACATCGAGGGCGGGCGGCGTGAGCGTGATGACGGGCGCGAGGGGAGCATCCGCGACCGCGTCGGCGCCCGTCACGACGATGCCGATAATCGCGACGAGCATGGCCGCCGGCACCGCCCACCGCGGCGCGAGGCGCAGCAGCACCAGCCACACGACGATCACGGGCGCCGCGAGCAGGGGCTGCTCGACGAGCGCGGTGACGGGAGCGATGCAGATCGGCACGAGGATGCCGGCCAGCATGGCCCCCGCGATCGGCATCGGGATGCGCGTCATCGCGCGCCCGAGCGCCGGCCACAGCCCCGTGATTGTCAGCAGCACCCCGCAGATAAGAAACGCTCCGACAGCGGCCCCGTAGTCGTCGGTCACCCCCTGGGCGGCGACGAGCACGGCGGCCCCGGGCGTCGACCACGCGAACGACAGCGGCTGCCGGAACCGCCACGACAGCAGGCCCGCGAGCAGCGCCTGCGCGATGCAGAGGATCAGCAGGCCGCTTGCCGCCTCGGCGGGCGAGGCCCCCACGGCGACGAGCCCGGCGATGACGAGTGCAAACGAGCTGGCGAAGCCGGTGAGGGCCCCGATAACGCCCGCGATGATCGGCAGCAGCACGAGGCCGAGCCTAGCCGCGCGGCTCGCCGCACCCGGTCACCCGGCCGGGTACGGCAGTCGCGCAGTGGGTGCCGAACTCAGCGCCCGTAGCGGTACCAGTGGCGCACGTGGTCTCGGTCGTGGCGAGCCTGCCAGAACTCGATCTCGGTGGGGGTCAGTGCCCAGGCCGCCCAGTCGGGGTTCGTGTCGCCGTCGGTTGCTGGGCGGGCGCGCCAGTCAGCCGCCGCGACGTCGGCGCCGAGCTCTTCGACCTCACCGGTGACGCGCACCTGGCGACCGCGTTGCGGCCAGAAGAAGGTCATGGCGGCGCTGGGGTTTGCGGCCAGGTCGATGCCCTTGCGCGTCGACCGCGCACCGGCGAACACCCAGCGACCCGCGTCGAGGTCTTTCAGGATCAGCGTGCGCGCCGTGACATGGCCCGTCGGCCCCGCCGTCGACAGGGTGAACGCGTGCGGCTGCACGAGGCCGTGAGCGAGAGCGTCGTCGAGCCAGCGCAAGAAGAGAATCTGCGGGTCATCGGGGGCCTGTGAGCGATCGAACACGGGCAGGTCATCCGGGAAATCGGGCAGGGCCCGAAGGCGAGAGCGCAGCGATTCCGACATGAGCGAAGCGTATCCCGGGCTGCTGACGGTGGGCCGCTGCTACGCCGACTTTTCGCGGCGAGCCGGGCGCCGCGGCACGATGGTCGGCGCGGCGTTCTCGAGCACCGCTTCGCGGGTGACGATGACGCGCTGCACGTCGTCGTTGCTGGGCACGTCGAACATG
>DASSWY010000046.1:0-2140 GCA_035704325.1 Microcella sp.
ATCGCGTCCGTTCCTGAAGCTCGGCATCTCGGAGGGGCTCGACTACACGTACGACCCCACCGCGGCGGCCGGCGAGCGCATTGGCGCGGTCACGCTGAATGGTGAGACCGTCACCGACGACCAGCAGATCCGCATCGTCACGAACTCGTTCCTCTCGACGGGTGGAGACAACTTCCTCACCTTCGCGGAAGGCACGAACCGTGCCGACTCGGGTCGCATCGACCTGCAGGCCTTCGTCGACTACTTCGCCGAGTTCTCGCCCGTCACGGCCAGCGATGCCGACCGCTCGATCGGCGTCTCGCCGTCGATCGCCGGCAGCACCCTGACCCCGGGCGACACGGTCGAGCTGCAGCTCAGCTCGCTGCTCTACTCGACCGGTGGCGACCGGGATGCACGGGTCACCGTGAGCATCGGAGGCGAGGTTCTCGCCGACGCCGCCATCGATCCCACGATCGTCGACGGAACCGACGAGCAGGGCCGCGCGACGGTCTCGTTCACGGTCCCCGAGGGCGTTGAGGGGGCGACGGATGTCGTGATTGCGGTGCCCGACAACGGCACCGAGCTCAGCATCCCCGTCACGATCGAGGCGGCCGAACCGCTGCCCGCGATCGAGGTCACGAAGCAGCCGAAGCTGAAGGGTGCCGCCGTGGTCGGCAAGACGCTGCGCGTCGCCGACGGCCGCTACAGCGTGCGCGACGTCGAGGTCGAGTACCAGTGGCTGCGCGACGGCGTGCCCATCGAGGGCGCGACCGGCGACCGCTACACGGTGACGTCGGCCGACCGCCTGGCCGAGCTCTCGGTTGAGCTCACGGTCACCGCCGACGGCTACGAGACGCTCACGGTCACCACCGACGAGCGCCGCGTGCCGCCGGCCATCCCGGGCGCCCCGAAATGGGTCAACGGGCTGATCAGCCTCATCACCGCGCTGATCTTCTGGTAACCGGCACGAGCATCCGCTCATGAATGCGGGGGCGACGGGGAATACCCGTCGCCCCCGTTTCGTTGTCTTCGCGGGATGCGCGACCGGCGTTTTCTGCGCCCGCGCCCCTACGCTTGTCCCCGACCGATCCCCGAACTACGTACCGAGGAGCACCATGGCCCGCGTCTACGACGACATCACCCAGGTCTTCGGCAACACCCCGCTCGTGAAGCTGAACGCCGTCACCGACGGCGCGGCGGCGACCGTGTTGGCGAAGCTCGAGTTCTACAACCCGTCTGCCAGCGTGAAAGACCGCCTCGGTGTCGCGATCATCGACGCCGCCGTGACGAGCGGCGAGCTGAAGCCGGGCGGCACGATCGTCGAGGGCACGAGCGGCAACACCGGCATCGCGCTCGCCATGATTGGTGCGGCCCGCGGCTACAAGGTGATCCTCACCATGCCCGAGACGATGAGCGACGAGCGCAAGATGCTGCTGAAGGCCTACGGCGCCGAGCTCGTGCTCACGCCGGGTGCCGAGGGCATGAAGGGCGCCGTCGGCAAGGCGCAAGAGATCGTCGAGAACACGCCGGGCGCCGTGCTCGCCCGCCAGTTCGAGAACGAGGCGAACGCCGCGATTCACCGTGCGACCACCGGCCCCGAGGTGTGGAACGACACCGACGGTGCCGTCGACATTTTTGTGTCGGGCATCGGCACGGGTGGCACGCTCTCTGGCACCGGTCAGTACCTCAAGAGCCAGAAGGCCGACGTGAAGGTTGTCGGCGTTGAGCCCGAAGAGAGCCCGATTCTCAACGGCGGCAACCCCGGCCCGCACAAGATCGCCGGCATCGGCGCCAACTTCGTGCCCGCCGTGCTCGACCGCGAGGTGTACGACGAGATCGTCGACGTCAACATCTCGCAGTCGGTCTCGATGGCCCGCCGCCTGGCTGCCGAAGAGGGCATCCTCGCCGGCATCTCGTCGGGGGCGACCGTGCACGCCGCCGTTGAGCTCGCGAAGCGCCCCGAGAACGCCGGCAAGACGATCGTCGTGATCGTTGCCAGCTACGGCGAGCGCTACCTCTCGAGCGTTTTGTACGAAGACCTGCGGGCGTAGATGCCTCTGCGGGAAGACATCGCGAACGCGCGGCGGCGAGATCCCGCCGCGCGTTCCGCGTTCGAGGTGTTTCTCACCTCAAGCGGCTTGCACGCCATCTGGTGGTACCG
>DASSWY010000099.1:0-5181 GCA_035704325.1 Microcella sp.
CACCACGTCGGAGTGCCCGCCCAAGTACTTGGTGGTCGAGTGCACGACGACGTCGGCGCCGAGCGCGAGCGGAGTCTGCAGGTAGGGGGTGGCGAAGGTGTTGTCGACGACGACGAGCACGCCGGCCGCGTGGGCAATCTCAGCGAGCGCCACCACGTCGGTGATCTTCATCATCGGGTTCGACGGGGTCTCGAGCCACAGCACCGTCGGCGCCAGCTGCTCGATCATCGTGCGCACGCCGTCGAGGTCGCCCAGGTCGATTGTCGTGAGGCCAATGCCCCACTCGCCGAAGATGCGGCGCACGAGGCGGTGGGTTCCGCCGTAGACGTCGTCGCCCATGAGCACGTGGTCGCCCGGCTTCAGCACCGCGCGCAGCAGCGCGTCTTCGGCGGCGAGGCCCGAGGCGAAGCTGAACGCGTGCGCCCCGCCCTCGAGCGCGGCCAGCTGCTCTTGCAGCGCGTCGCGGGTCGGGTTCGTGCCGCGCCCATACTCGTAGCCGTTGCGCAGGCCGCCGATGCCGTCTTGGGCATACGTCGTCGAGAAGTGCACGGGAGGGATCACCGCGCCCGTCGTCTCATCCGGTGCCTGCCCGGCGTGAATGGCGCGGGTCGAGAAGCCGTGGTGGGTCATCAGTGTCCTTAGGCGAGCGCGTGCAGCAGGTCGCTGCGGGTGATCAGGCCGATCGGGTTGCCCCCGTCGAGCACGAGCAGGGTGTCGGGGTGCTGGCCGCCAGCGCCGCGCTCGGCGAAGCGCTCGCGTGCCGAGTCGAGGCTTTCGCCGGCGCCAATGACGGGCATGGTCGGGCTCATGGCCGCGGTGACCGGGTCGCTCGGCGTGACGTCGCCCGAGGCAAGTGCGCGAAGGATCCCGGCGGTCGAGACCGAGCCGGCGACCTCGCCGAGCACGGGCGGCAGCTCGCCCGTCAGCACGGGCAGCGACACCGCGCCGCCGTGCGCCTCGAGCGCCGCGACCGCGTCAGCGACGGTGTGCTCGCGGCGCACGTGGGCAAGCTCGCGCACCGGCTCGCCCAGCAGGTGCCGCACCGTCGGCGAGCCGGTGGGCGCCGCGAAGCCGTGGGCGCGCATCCATCGCTCGTTGAAGATCTTGCCGAGGTAGCCGCGGCCTCCGTCGGGAAGCAGCACGACGACGACGTCGTCGGGGCCGAGCTCGCGGGCGACCTCGAGGGCGCCGACGGCGGCCATGCCGCACGAGCCGCCGACGAGCAGCCCCTCCTCGCGGGCGAGCCGCACGGTCATGTCGAACGCGTCCTGGTCGCTGACGGCGACGATGCGGTCGGTGACCGCGGGGTCGTAAGCCCCCGGCCAGAAGTCTTCGCCCACACCCTCGACGAGGTAGGGCCGGCCCGTGCCGCCCGAGTAGACGCTGCCGACGGGGTCGGCGCCGACGATCTGCACCCGGCCGCCCGCGCGCTCGGCGCTGATCTCGCGCAGGTAGCGACCCGTGCCGGTGATGGTGCCGCCCGTGCCGACACCCGTCACGAAGTGGGTGACGCGGCCATCGGTGTCGCGCCAGATCTCGGGGCCGGTCGTCTCGTAGTGGCTGAGCGGACCGTTCGGGTTCGCGTACTGGTTCGGCTTGAATGCGCCCGGAATCTCGCGCGCCAGCCGGTCGCTGACCGAGTAGTACGACTCGGGGTCGTCGGGGGCGACGGCGGTCGGGGTGACGACAATCTCGGCGCCGTAGGCGGTCAGTACGTTGCGCTTGTCTTCGCCGACCTTGTCGGGCAGCACAAAGACGCACTTGTAGCCGCGCTGCTGCGCGACGAGGGCAAGGCCGACGCCCGTGTTGCCGCTCGTCGGCTCGACGATCGTGCCGCCCGGCTTCAAGAGCCCGTCGCGCTCGGCCGCGTCGATGATGCGTGTCGCGATGCGGTCTTTCGACGAGCCGCCCGGGTTCAGGTACTCGACCTTCGCGAGCACCGTCGCGCTGATGCCCTCGGTCACCCGATTCAGCTTCACGAGCGGGGTGTTGCCGATCAGATCGGTGATCGCAGAGGCGTACTTCATGTCCCCGAGCCTACCGGCGGGGCGGATGCTCGCCCCCGTCCCAGCGTCCGCCAACGTCGGGTGAGAGAATGGGAAGACGTGCGTGCCGTGAGGCGTGCGCGCGACGCACCCCGAGCATCCCGAATCGGGCTTTCCGCCCGCCACAGCCCCGTTGGAGACGTCCGTGACGAACGACGAGAACCTCACCGTCAAGCAGCAGCGCGAGAAGCGCCGCGCCGAGAAGGTGGCGGCCCTCAAGGCCAAGCAGAAGAAAGAGAAGCGCGGCCGCGTGCTCGGCATCGTGCTGTCAGTGACCGCCATCGTCGCGGTGCTCGGCATCGTCATCACGGTCGTCGTGACGAACGCGACCCGGCCCCCGGCGCAGGTGCCACTGACCGCCGCCGAGCGCGCCGACATCGAGATCGAGGGCGAAGAGCTCTACCCGGGCCTCGACGCGACCCACACCACCGACCCCGTGTCGTACGACGTCATGCCCCCCGCCGGCGGCCCGCACAACCCGTCGTGGCTGAACTGCGGCGTCTACGAAGAAGAGCAGCCGGTCGAGTACGCGGTGCACTCGCTCGAGCACGGCGCCGTGTGGATCGCCTACGACCCCGAGCAGGTCGACCAAGAGACCATCGACGCCCTGCGCGAGCTCGCGCCGACGACGCACTCCATCGTCTCGCCGATCGAGGGCCTCGACACCCCCATCGCGATCAGCGCCTGGGGTGCTCGCCTCGCCGTCGACGACGCGAGCGACGAGCGCCTGCAGCAGTTCATCGACAAGTACTGGCTGTCGCCGACCGCGCCCGAGCCGAACGCCCTCTGCTCGAACGCCCTCGACGGCCCCGGACGCGTGAGCTAACACGGTGACCGACAGCGCGACGACCACCGCACCGACCGACCCCGCGGCGACGGCCGCGCCCGAGCGCTCGGGGCGCGTGCGCCTGCTGCTCGGCGGGGCCGCGCTGGTGCTCGTCGCGCTCGTGGCCGGGGTGCTGCTCGGCCGCATCACGACGCCGAGTGCGGGAGGCCCGATTCCGTCGAACACCAGCGCCGAGGCGGGTTTCGCGCGCGACATGCAGGCCCACCACACGCAGGCCGTCGAGATGGCGCTGCTCGTGCGCGACCGCTCCGACAGCGACGAGATTCGCCTCATGGCGCTCGACATGGCGACCGTGCAAATGAACCAAATCGGCCAGATGGCCGCGTGGCTACAGCTGTGGGGGCTGCCGGCCGCCGCGCCCGAGCCCAGCATGACCTGGATGACCCGCCCCGCGCTCGACGGCGGCAGCCACGAGTCTCACGACGGCAGCGCCGATCAGTCGCACACCCCCGGCGAGCCGATGCCGGGCCTTGCGACCCCCGAGCAACTGCAGCAGCTGCGTGACGCCGAGGGCGTCGAGGCCGAGCGCCTCTTTCTCGAGCTGATGATCGCCCACCACCAGGGGGGCGTCGAGATGGCGTCGGCCGTGATCGAGCGCACCGAGCATCCCGTGGTCATCGACCTCGCGACGAGCATGGTGCGCGCACAGCAGAGCGAGGTCGACTACATGACCGAGCTGCTCGAGGCCCGCAGCTAGGGAGTCTCGAGCGGCGCCCCGTCGGTGCGCTGCTGTTCGACGAGCGTCGCGTACAGCCCGCCAGCCGCCAGCAGCTCGGCGTGCGTGCCGCTCTCGACGATGCGCCCACGTTCGAGCACGTGAATTCTGTCGGCGCCGACCACGGTCGACAGCCGGTGCGCGATCGCCACCGTCGTGCGGCCGCGGGCTGCGTTGTCGAGCGCCCGCTGCACGATGCGCTCCGAGGTCGAGTCGAGCGCGCTCGTCGCCTCGTCGAGCACCAGCACGGGCGGGTCTTTCAGCAGCACCCGCGCGATCGCGATGCGCTGCTTCTCGCCGCCCGACAGCCGGTAGCCGCGCTCGCCCACCACCGTGTCGTACCCCTCAGGGAACGACGCGATCGTGTCGTGAATGTTCGCCGCCCGGCAGGCCGCCTCGAGCTCGGCGTCGGACGCATCGGGCTTCGCGTAGCGCAGGTTCTCGGCGATGGATGCGTGAAACAGGTAGGTCTCCTGGCTCACGATCCCGACCTCCGAAATCAGGGATGCGCGGCGCAGCTCGCGCACGTCGACCCCGGCAAACAGCACCCGCCCCTCCGTTGCCTCGTACAGCCGCGGGATCAGGTACGAGATCGTCGTCTTGCCGGCGCCCGACGGCCCGACGAAGGCGACGAACTGACCCTGCTCGACCTCAAACGACACCCCATCGAGGGTCGGCGGGCCGTCGCCCTCGACGGCGTCGGGGTAGCGGAAGGTGACCGAATCGAATCGGATGCTGCCCACCGAATCGTGCGGAGCATCCGTCGCCCCGTCCTTCTCCGAAATGGTCGGCGTCAGGTCGAGGTACTCGAAGATGCGGGCGAACAGCGCCGCCGAGGTCTGCAGGTCGAGGGCAACGCGCATGAGGCCCAGCAGCGGGAAGGTCAGGCGGGCCTGCACCGTCGTGAAGGCGACGAGCGTGCCGGCCGTGACCGCGACATCCGCCTCGATGAGGAACGCCGCGACCAGGTACACGATCGCCGGAATCACGCTGAGAAAGACGTTCACCAGCGCAAAGAACCACTGCCCCGACATCTGCAGCTTCACCTGCAGGTCGCGCTGCACCGCGTTTTCGTCGCGGTAGCGGGTGACCTCGGCCTCCTGCCGGTCGAAGCTCTTCGCGAGCAGGATGCCCGAGACACTCAGCGCCTCCTGCGTGATGGCGCTCATATCGCTCAGCGACTCTTGCGTGCGGCCGGCGATCTTCGCGCGCACGATGCCCACGCGGCGCTGCGCGGCAACGAGCGCGGGCAGCAGAATCACCGCGACGAGGGTGAGCTGCCAACTCAGCAGCAGCATCGCGATGAACGCCGCGATCACGGTCACCGTATTGCCGATGACGCTCGAGACCGTGTTCGACAAGACGCTCGCAACACCGCCCACGTCGTTCTGCAGGCGCGACTGGATCACGCCCGTCTTGGTGCGGGTGAAGAACGCGAGCTCCATCTGCTGCAGGTGCGAGAACAGCTTCACGCGCAGCTCGGCCATGACGCTGTTGCCGACCGTCGCCGTCAGCCAGGTCTGGCCGATGCTGAGGCCCGCCGTGAGCATCCACAAGAGCACCATGATGCCGAC
>DASSWY010000163.1:0-4246 GCA_035704325.1 Microcella sp.
TCGGCGCGCAACTGGTCGCGCTCGGCCTCGAGTTCGATGCGGCTGAAGCGGGTGAGGCGACGCAAGCGCAGTTCGAGGATGTACTCGCTCTGCACCTGGCTGAGGTCGAAGATCTCGATGAGTCGCGTGCGCGCCTGTTCGGCGTCGTCGGAGCTGCGGATGACCTGGATGACCTCGTCGATGTCGAGGATCGCGACCAGCAGACCCTCAACGAGGTGCAGCCGCTCGCGTCGCCGATCCAGCCGGTAGCGGCTGCGGCGCGTCACCACCTCGGTGCGGTGCTCGAGGTACACCCGCAGCAGTTCGACGAGCCCGAGCGTCTGGGGGCGCCCGTCGACGAGCGCCACCGCGTTTATTGAGAAGCCGTCTTCGAGCGGCGTGTAGCGGTAGAGCTGCTCGAGCACCGCGTTCGGGTCGAAGCCGTTCTTGATGCCGATGACGAGCCGGAGGCCGTTCTTGCGGTCGGTGAGGTCGGTGACATCTGAGATGCCCTGCAGCTTCTTCGACTGCACGCCGTCTTTGATCTTCTCGATAACCCGCTCGGGGCCGACGAGATAGGGCAGCTCGGTGATCACGAGTCCGCGCTTGCGCGCCGTGACCTGCTCGACGCTGACCGTCGCCCGGGTGGTGAAGCGCCCGCGACCGGTCGCGTAGGCCTCCTTAATGCCGTCGAGACCGAGGATGCGCCCGCCGGTGGGCAGGTCGGGCCCCGGAACGAAGGTCATCAGTTCGTCGAGCGTCGCGTCGGGCTTGTCGAGCAGGTACCGCGCGGCGGCGGCGACCTCGATCAGGTTGTGCGGCGCCATGTTCGTCGCCATGCCGACGGCGATGCCGCTGGCGCCGTTGACGAGCAAGTTGGGGAACGCCGCCGGCAACACGTCGGGCTGCGTCAATTGGTTGTCGTAGTTCGGCACGAAGTCGACGACGTCCTCGTCGAGGCCCTCGACCATGGCGAGTGCCGAGGCGCGCAGTCGCGCCTCGGTGTAGCGCGATGCCGCGGGCCCGTCGTCGAGCGAGCCGAAGTTGCCGTGCCCATCGACGAACGGCACGCGCATCGTGAAGTCTTGGGCGAGGCGGACGAGCGCGTCGTAGATGGCCCCATCGCCGTGGGGGTGCAGCTTGCCCATGACCTCGCCGACGACGCGGGCCGACTTGACGTGCCCACGGTCGGGGCGCAGGCCCATTTCGCTCATCATGTAGAGAATGCGGCGCTGGACGGGCTTCAGCCCATCTCGCGCGTCGGGCAGTGCCCGCGAGTAGATGACCGAGTACGCGTACTCGAGAAACGACCCCTGCATCTCATCGGCGAGATCGACATCGTCGATGCGCTCGGTCGGTGCGGGGGCGTCGGGCAGGCGGGGGGCGGGAGGGGGAGTCATAGGATGGCGCCCATGCTACCGGCGGCACCGTTCGCGTCCCCGTCACTCGGCGACGTGTTGGCGAGCGCGTTTGCCGCGGTCTGCGGCGACGACTCTGCGCTCGCCCTGCCGTCCGTGCGCTCGGCCGCGGTCGTGCTGGTCGATGGTCTCGGAACGCAGCCGCTGACCGCCCGCAGCGGACACGCGCGCCACCTCGTGTCGGCGCTTCCCGGCCGCCGTGGTGTGATTCGTGCCCCGTTCCCGACGACCACCGCCGCAGCGCTCGCGACACTGACGACGGGGCGGGCCGCGGGGGAACACGGGCTCGTGGGCTACTCCGCCCACGACGTCGCGAATTCTCGGGCGCTCAATCTGCTGACGGGCTGGGACGCGCAGGCCGATCCCGAACAGTGGCAGGCCGAGCACACTCTGTTTGAGCGCGCAGCTGAGCGTGGCGTTGAGCCCATCGTGGTCGCTTCGCGCGAGTACGCCACCTCAGGATTCACCCGGGCGACCCTGCGCGGCGCGCGCTTCATCCCCTCCGACACCATTGCCGAGCGCCTGGCCATCACGCGCGCCCTTCTCGCCGAGGATGCCCCGCGCCTCGTGTACACGTACATCCCCGAGCTCGACAAGGCCGGGCACCGCTATGGCGTCAGCTCAGACGCCTGGACCCACCGCCTCGAAGAACTCGACGCGGCGTTGCGGGAGCCGATCGCGCCCGCCGGAACCGGCGCGCTACTCACGGCCGATCACGGGATGCTCGATGTGGCCCCGCACGCCCGTCGCGTCATCGCCGCGAACGACGAGCTGTGGCGTGGCGTGCGTCTCGTCACGGGTGAGCCGCGCTGTCTGCAGCTCGTCG
Source organism: Microcella sp. (assembly GCA_035704325.1). Taxonomy (GTDB): domain Bacteria; phylum Actinomycetota; class Actinomycetes; order Actinomycetales; family Microbacteriaceae; genus Microcella. The sequence continues at coordinate 2,224 of DASSWY010000163.1, forward strand.
CGGAGACGCTGGCCGACGTGGATGCGATCGCCGAGCGCTGGCGCGCCCGTGAGGGCGGCCGGGCGTGGGTCGCCACCCGCGCTGAGGCGATCGAGGCCGGGTGGTTCGGCCCCGTCGCTCCGCAGATCGTTGAGCGCATTGGTGACGTACTCGTGGCGGCGCGTGCGGCGGTTGCGTACTACGACGAGCGCACCGCGACCGAGCACGCGCTCGCGATGGTGGGGCAGCACGGGTCGTTCTCCGACGCAGAGACGCGCATCCCGCTCGCCCGCTTTGGGGCGTTCGCACTCTGACGGGTGCCGCGAGAACGACGCGGCGCCGCATCATTGCGCGGCCGAGTTGCTACTACGCGGGGTCGTCGTCGGGGCGCGCCCCAAACACGATCTCATCCCAGCTCGGCATGGCCGCGCGACCGCGCTTGGCCGACGGTCGCGCGGGAGCGTCGGGCGATGCTGCCGACGGGACCGACTCGGTGGTTCGCGGTTCGGAGGGTTCAGCGAGGTCCCCGTCCATGCCGATCAGGGTGGGGGCGTCTGCGGTGTCGCTCATGTCGGCGCGGGGGGCATCGAGGGGAACGTCGATGACGCGAATGGACCCGGTCGACGGATGCGCGGCTCGCGCGGCATCGCGCTCGTCACGCGGCGCGGGCTCCCGCTCGCCACGACGGCGCCGCAGAGCCTCAAGCAGGTCGGCCGTCTGACCCATGCCCGTCGGTGCCGCGTCATCGGGATCGGTGCGCACGCCCATGCGTGAAGGGCCGGGGCCCTGCACCGCGGCCTCGCTCAGGTGGAAGGCTCCGGAATCGAATCGCCCGGTGGGAGTGTCGTCGTCGGCCGGTTCGCTCGTGACGGCCCGCAGCCGGGGGAGAGCGGTGGCCGGGCCGTCGCCCTGCTGCGACAGCGACTGCGCTTCGTGGTTCGCGGGCGAGAGGGTCGACTTTTTGGGGTCGAAGTTCCACAGCGCCGAGCGCTCGGTGTCGCCGTCGAGGAAGGCCACCCGCACGCTCCACAGAACGTCGGTCTTCCAGCTCGACCAGACGATCTCGGTCGCGCCGAGCTCGTCGAGGCGTTGGTCGATGACGCCACCAAAGGTGTGGGCTGCGACACCGGACTCCGTATCGGCGGCGACGGCGACGGGCACGCTGCGGGCGGCCGTCACCACGTACTCGCGCTCGGCGAGCACGGGGCCCTCGAAGCGCTGGACGTACTCGAGGGCCTCGCCGGTCGCGGCGACGACCTCGGCCGCCGACTTGCCGGCGCGAATCTGCGCCTGAATCTCTCGTGGGCTGACGCGGTGCGCCGCAGGCTGAGCCGGTCGGTTCTGGCGGATCGCCGTGTGCAGGGCTTCGGTAATCGGCACGCGGTAGCGGGTGCCGTCGTCGCCGACGACGACGAGTGCGCCATTCTCGGCGCCGATGACGGTCAGTTCTTCCATAGCCTTGTCTCCCGACTGCGCGGATGCTGCGCACAGCATGCCACGGGCATCATCGCCACCCCGGGAATAGACCGGGCGCGCCGGAAGTTACGACCGCCGAACGCCCCGTGATGCGAACCCCGTTTGCGTTTCACGGTTGCGTCCTGCAAACTGTCGCCGCCGACCGCGGCCCCCGGCGAAAAACACGAGAGTGGATGAGGCATGGCAACCGACTACGACGCACCGCGCAAGACGGACGACGACACCGATTCGATCCAGGCCTTGCAAGAGCGGGTTCCCGACAAGATGTCGGGTGTCGTTGACGTTGACGACGCCGACAACCCCGGCTTTGAACTCGCGGGTCAAGACCTGGCCGACCTCGACCTCGACGTGGTCGTTCTTCCGCCCCAGGCCGACGAGTTCACCTGTGTGAGCTGCTTCCTCGTGAAGCACCGCTCGCAGCTCGACCACCAAGAGAAGCTCGGCCCGATCTGCGCCGAATGCGCCTAGCGCACTAGCCAGACGAGCGCGCCGTCGTGATGGCGGCTATCAGCTCGTCCGGGCGTCGCGTTGAGATCAGCCAGTACGGCGTCGGGTCGTCCGGGTCGGT
>DASSWY010000178.1:0-6509 GCA_035704325.1 Microcella sp.
ATCGCCGCTCTCGCGCGAGTCTTCGATGATGTGCTCGAGGTCGTCGGCGCTCGCACTCGAGTCGAGGTCGTGCACCGGCTCGATGCGCAGCAGACGCAGGAACGCGTTCGCCGCGGCATCGAAGATCGAGATCAGCCAGCCGAACGCGGCGAGGTAGAAGTTGGTCGAGCGTGCAAGGAACCGCGACATGGGTTCGGGAATCGCGATGGCGAGGTTCTTCGGGAACAGCTCGCCGAAGATCATCTGCACCACCGTCGCCACGACGAGCACGCCAACGGTACCCACGGCCACGCTGATGCCGGCCGGCACTCCGACGCCGCCGAGCAGCACGCCCAGGGACTCACCGACGAGCGGCTCGGCAACGTAGCCGACGAGCAGGCCCGTCACGGTAATGCCAAGTTGGGCGCCCGACAGCATGAAGGAGGTGCGCTTGGTGACCTTCAGCGCCCGCGCGGCGGCCTTGTCGCCGTCGGCCGCGAGGGCGTTCAGCCGGTTGCGGTCAACCGACATGTAGGCGAATTCTTGGGCCACGAAGTAGCCGTTCGCCGCGATGATCACAAGGATCACGACGATGCCGACCAGTAGAAGAATGACCGTCTCGGTCAAGAGTTCACCCCCTCAGAAGGGAGGTGCGTGATGCGGGTGAAAGTTAACGGGCAACTATGGCCCGGGTCGTCTGACGACGACCCGGAGCGCGTGGTTGTGTCCACGAGTGTTCAATTCCTCCACGGAATTCAGGAAAGTGGTATCTCTCTCAGGGTACGGGACCCGCTGAGCGAACGCTGGATGCGCGGGGCTTGGCGCATCCCGCATCGCGCGCCGCGCGCATCCTGAGGGCCGCTAGCGGCCGCTGATGATGTCGGCGACGCGCGCCACGCGGGAGGTGTGGGTCAGCCCGCGGAACTCGGCGCGGTCGGCGTATCGGTAGGCCCCGTAAATAACGCGGGTGGCGAGCCAGCGCAGCGGCTCGGGCTCCCACTTTCGGGTGCGTTGACCGACCCACGGCAGGTGCGTGATGGGCGTGTCGGCGCCCGTCACGAGGTCGGCGAGGGTGCGCCCGGCGAGGTTCGTCGCCGTGACGCCCGTGCCGACGTAGCCGCCCGCCGCTCCGAGCCCCGTGACCGCGTCGTACTGCACGGTTGCCCGCCAGTTGCGGGGCACGCCGAGCACGCCGCTCCAGGTATGGGCGATGGGCACGTCAGCGATCGCGGGGAACCACTCGCGCACGAGCGCCGTGAGGCTCGACCACGTGGCGCGATCGGTGAGCCCGTCGGTGTCGAATCCGCTCGCCCATCGGTAGGGCGTTCCGCGGCCGCCGATGGCGATGCGGCCGTCGGGGGTGCGCTGCGCGTACGCGTAGACATGCGAGAGGTCTTCGAGCGTTTCGAAGCCCTGCCAGCCGATGTCGGCCCACATGGCATCGCTCAGCGGCTCGGTGATGATCATCGACGAGTTGAGCGGCAACCAGTCGCGCTTCGCGCCCGGCAGTCGGGTCGTGAAGCCCTCGGTCGCGCGCAGTACGTGCCGCGCGCGCACGGTGCCGCGGTCGGTGTGGGCCTGCCCCGCCGCGATCTCGGTTACCCGCGTGCCCTCGTAGATGGTGACCCCGCGGCGGCGCACCGCGTCGGCGAGGCCGACGGCGAGCTTCGCCGGGTGGATGCGCGCGCAGTGCGGCTGCCACAGCCCACCGCGCGTATCGGCAACATTGACGCGGGCGCGGCTTTCGCCGGCGCTCAGTTCGACGACGCCCTCCTCTGGCCACTTCTCGGCGTGCGCGACGTACGTCGCGATGCGGCGGCGCTGGGCCTCGTTGCGAGCGACCAGCAGGCTGCCGCCCTTGACCGCCTCGGCGTCGATGCCCTCGCGCGCGCAGACGGCGAGCACCTCATCGACGGTGGCGTTCAGCTCGTTTTGGAAGCTGCGCACAGCCTCGACGCCGTGCTTCGCGGCGTAGCCATCGTGGCCGCCCGTGATCGAGTTGGTGAGCCAGCCGCCGTTGCGGCCCGAGGCGCCGTAGCCGACGCGGTGCTGCTCGAGCACGACGATGCGCAGAGACGGGTCTCGCTCGGCCAGGTAGTAGGCCGTCCAGAGGCCGGTATACCCCGCGCCCACGATCGCAACGTCGGCCTCGAGGTCACCGTCGAGCGCGGGGCCTGCGGGAATGTCGGCGAAGGGCGCCATCCAGAACGAGATGTCGCCGTTGCGGGCGGGAGTGTCGATACCGGCGGCGGTGCGGGCGGCGTCATTGCCGGATGCGCGTGAGGGCATACGACCATTCTGCCGCCCGCGAGGGGGCTCAACCGTCGGCGAGTAGCGCGTCGATCTGCCCGAGGGCCGACGACATACCCTCGACCATTCCCATGGCGGCAAGCTCGTCGAGCGCGTCGAGGCTCGGGAAGGTCGAGATCAGCGTCATGCGGGTCGAGCCGTCGCCGATGTCGTCGAGCCGCGCCTCCGCGTGGGTGACCGGCATTCCGTCGGCCGGCTCACCCGAGTCGTCGGCAAAGCCGTCGTCGAAGGCGAGGCGATGCGGGGGCTCGACGAGGGTCATGCGCCACCAGCCGGCCGCCGTGTCACCGTCGGGCCCGGTCATGACGTAGCGCATCTCGCCGCCAGGGGTGAGCTCGTGCCGCGTGAAGGTGGCCGGCCACTCTGGCGGACCCCACCATCGCTCGAGCTGGCGCGGGTCGGCCCACACCTGCCACACGCGCTCGACGGGTGCCGCGAATTCGGCGACGAAGGTGAGGGTCAGCGCCTCGCGGTCGATGGCGTGATCGGTAACGGTCATGGCGGGTCCTTTCCTCAGCCCTCGGCAAGGAGGGCGTCGATCTGGGCGGCCCGATGCCGCCACAGCTGTTCGTAGGCGTCGAGCACGGCGCGCGCCCGGCGCACCGCCGCGAGGTCGGCGGTCACCATCTGCTCGCGCCCGCGGCGGCGCTTCGCGACGAGGGATGCGCGCTCCAACACCGAGACGTGCTTCTGCACCGCCGCGAAGCTCATCGCGTAGCGCTTTGCGAGGGCGCTCACGCTCTGTTCGGCGTCGATCACGCGCGCGACGATGTCGCGGCGCGTGCGGTCGGCAAGTGCGCGAAAAAGGGCGTCGACCTCGTCGTCGGTGAGAGCATCCATTTGTACAACCATTTGGTTGCACGTTAGACCTGCCGCGCGCGTGCGTCAACCCCCTGCCCACGCATGGCCGCAAGGCCCTACAGTTACGGCGTGGACTTCAGCCTCGACATCACACCCGACCTCATTGCCGTCTTCCTCACGCTGTTCGTGCTCGAGATCGTTCTCGGCGTCGACAACGTGATCTTCATCTCGATCCTGGCGAGCAAATTGCCGGTCGAACAGCAGGCAAAAGCCCGCAACCTCGGTCTCACCCTCGCCATGGTGATGCGCGTGGGCCTCGTCTTCCTGGCCGGGTGGATCGTTACACTCACCGCCGACGTGATCACCGTGTTCGGCAACGGGTTCAGCGTCAAAGACTTCATCTTGATCGCCGGTGGCCTCTTCCTCGTCTACAAGGCCGTGCACGAGATTCACCTGAAGCTCGAGGGCGCCGAAGAGTCGCACGAGGTCAAGCTCGCCACCGTCACCTTCGGAGCCGTCATCGGGCAGATTCTGCTGCTCGACCTCGTGTTCTCGATCGACTCGGTCGTCACCGCGGTCGGCATGACGACGAACATGATCGTCATCATCACTGCCGTCGTCGGCGCCTTCGCGATCATGCTGTTCGCGGCCCGCTACATCTTCACCTTCGTGAACCGCCACCCCACGGTGAAGATGCTGGCGCTGTCGTTCCTGCTGCTGATCGGCGTCTTCCTGATCGCCGAAGGCTTCGGCATCAAGATCGACAAGGCCCTCATTTACGGGCCCATGGCCTTTGCGGTGCTCGTCGAATCGCTCAACCTCATCGCCGCTGGCCGCCGCAAGGCCCGCGAGAAGGCCCGCGCCGACCGTGAGGCGGCCGCCAGCGAGCCGGTACGCCTGCGTTCGCGCTTCTCGCCCGCAGAAGAATCCGTCGCGGTTGCTGCGGCAACGAGCAAGGCATCGGGGTCGGGTGCGGTCGGCCTGTCGCGGCGTCCCATCGATGGTGCGAACGACGACGCCGAGCCGCCGCGAGGGCTCGGCTGAGCACAGCCCTCGCGGGGCGGCGACGAGGCGAGTAGCCTCGCCCGCATGAGTGAGCATCCCGCCGACGGTTTCACGACGACCCGCACGATCGCGGCATCGCCGGAGCGCGTCTGGCGCGCGCTCGTCGACGCCGAATCCTTCGCGAGCTGGTTCGGCACCGAGCAGGTCGCCGTGCCGCTGTCGACGCTGCGGTGGGATGCCCGCGAGGGTTCCGAATGGAGCGCTCAGATGGTGCTGCCCGACGGTGCCACCATCGACTGGGAAGGCGAGTTCGTGCGGGTCGATCAGCCGCGCGAGCTCGCCTTCACCATCACCGACGACGCGACGAACCCGCAGCGCGACGATGTCGTCTTCACCCTCGAAGCGGGCGACGGGGGCGGATGCGCCCTCACGCTCGCGCAGTCGGGCGGCGGCCTGAGCCCCGAGCAGTATGAGCAGGCCGCTGCCGGCTGGGCCGGCTTCGTCGACGTGATTGAGCAGATCGCGACGCGCTGACACTCAGCTAGCGTGCGGGCCCCGCCGCCTCGTCACCTGGCTCGAAACGCAGGAGGTCGCCCGGCTGGCAGTCGAGCACCTCGCAGATCGCCTCGAGGGTCGTGAAGCGCACGGCCTTTGCCCTCCCGTTCTTCAGCACGGCGAGGTTCGCGGGGGTGATGCCGATGCGTTCGGCCAGCACGCCGACCGGCATCTTGCGCTTCGCGAGCATGACGTCAATGTCGACGATGATCGGCATCAGATCACCTCGTCGAGCTCGGCGCGCAGCGCGCGGGCACTCGTGTCGAGTTCGATGGCCTGCACCAGCAGCAGACGCATGACGTAGACGACGAGGGCGACTCCCCCGGCGACGAGCGCGAAGCCGAGCAAGAGACCCACCTGGCCCGGCGCGACCACGTCACCCCTCGTCGTACGGTTCGCGATCGCGAAGCCGACGGCAACTGCGACGGTCAACACGGCGGCGACCGAGATGGCTCCGATGACCACGTCGACCTCGCGAAACGATCGCGGCGAGAAGACGGTGCCCGCCCTCACCCGCGTGAGCAGTCGCCAGATACAGACGGCGATCACCTGCAGACAGAGCACGCCGAGGGCAACGGAGATGCCGAGCATGCTGTAGACCCACGCGACCCGCGAGCCCGAGAAATCATCGATCGAAAAGCTCGCCATGGCGAGCGCGCCGATCTGCACCACGAGCGACCCGGCAATCGCGATCGCGATCACCACTTTCAGCACGACGACGGCGATGCGACCCATGACGGCCTCCCCTAATCGAATAACGAACGGAATCTATCGACAAACGATACATGCATCCGTGACGGTGCGCGAGCATCCGTCTCGTGGATGCGGGTGAGCGCGCCCCTTTCGGGCGGATGCTCGCCCTCCTTTCGGCCGCCCCTCACCTCCCACGCGTAGCGTGCCGCCATGACCGACTCGACTGTTCCCCGCCACGATCCCGCGCAGTACCGAGCGACGCCCGAGCAGCTGGCGACGCTCACGCCGATGCAGCGGAAGGTGACGCAGAACGACGGCACCGAGCCGCCGTTTCGCAACGAGTACAACGACAACAAGGCCGACGGTCTCTACGTCGACGTGGTGTCCGGCCAGCCGTTGTTCTCGTCGCGCGACAAGTTCGACTCGGGCACGGGCTGGCCGAGTTTTGTGAAGCCGATCCAGGAGGACGCGGTCACGACCCGCACCGACCGCACCCTGTGGATGAAGCGCGTCGAGGTGCGCTCGTCGGGCGCGGACAGCCACCTCGGGCACGTGTTTGACGACGGTCCGCGCGACCGCGGGGGCCTGCGCTACTGCATGAACTCGGCGTCGCTGCGGTTCATCCCGGTTGCCGAGCTTGAGGCCGAAGGTTACGGGGAGTACCGCGCGCTGTTCGCCTAAGCGGAGACAAGCCAGGCGCGGGCCGCCGCCGACAACGCGCGCACCCCGATGCCGAGCGTCGGCATGATGACGGGCGCGAACTGCGGGGAGTGATTCGACGGCAGTTCGGCGACCTTCTGCGTGATCTCGGCGACCGAGCCGAGGCCTGCGAAATGCGCGGGGTCGGCGCCCCCGAGCAGCCAGAAGACGCAGGGCGCACCCGACTCTCGCGCGAGGATTCCCACGTCTTCACTGCCGGTCACCACGCCGGGGTCGACGAGCATGACGCCCTCCAGCGCAGCAGCAAACGCCTCGCGGATGCTCGTCTCGGTCGCCGAGAAGCCGGTCACCACGCTCGCGAATCGCCCCTAGATCACGCCGAGCGCGAGCATCGCGTCGGCCACCTGCGTGACGCCGGCGATGTTGGCGCCGGCGACGTAGTCGTCGGGCACGCCGTAGGCATCGGCGGTGTCGAGCACCCGATCGTGGATGCTGCGCATGATGTC
>DASSWY010000228.1:0-4108 GCA_035704325.1 Microcella sp.
GGCGCGAGCCGCGCATCCAGGTCGCGGGGCAGTCCGCGTTGGAAGGCGACGAGCGCCTCGTTCGGGCCCGAGTAGACGAGTGGCAGGCGGGCGGATGCGCCGACGAGACGGTGGGCGGGGACGGTGAGGATGCGGTGTTCCATGGGGGTGCTCCCTTCGATTGTGAGGTGAAACCGCAGGCGGGACTGCGCGCGCACGGGCGCGCCACGGCGCACCGCGTCGGGGGTCGCGCCGTGCACGGCGACGAACGCGCGGCGGAACGACTCGGCCGATCCGTAGCCGTACCGCACGGCGACGTCGACGACGGTGTCGCCCGCGACCACGTCGGCGGCCGCGAGGGTCATGCGACGGCGCCGCACGTACTCGGAGACCGGCATGCCCGCGAGCGCGCTGAACACTCGGCGGAAGTGGAACTCGCTCGTGAGGGCGCGGCGCGCGAGCTCTGACACGTCGACGTCGCCGACGAGCGTGCGCTCGATGGTGTCGAGGGCGTCGTTCCAGCGGTCGAGCATGGGGTCCTCCTGCGGGGGTCGAGGCCGCGAGTCCGTGGTGTGTTCGCAGCCGTGACCGACGCTACGGATGCCCGGTGCCGGTCGGGGAGACGATCGGTGCCCGTAATGGTGGGGGGCTTTCACCCCTCTCGTGAACACCTCGCCGGCGCAGGGCTATCGCGCTAGGGGTGGTTCTCGATCAGGGCAAGTTGCGTGCCATCGATGTCGACGAGAAATCCCACCCGCTGCCCCCACGCCTGCATCGAGACGGCGTGCAGTCTCGGGAAGCCCTCGGCTGCCTCGCGCACTCCGGCGTTCGCAATGCTCGCGTATAGCTCGTCGACATCGTCCACCCGAAGGCTGCACATGAACGAGCTCTGCGCGGGGTCGAGATCGGGGAACGGGAAGAACTCCAGCGTGAGATCTCCGCGACGAAGAATGAGCCAGCCCTCGTCGCGATAGTCCTCGTCGAAACCGAACGAGCGGTAGAACGCGGTCGTGGCGCTCAAGTCGCGCGCGGGCAGGGTGGGAACCGCGTGGTCGCTCATGCCAGGAGCCTAATCATGGGCGACGGCCGTGCATAAGGAGGAACCGCAGTGATCGCCGTGGCGGTTACGCCCGCGGCGGCGCCGTCGAGACCGGCGACGTTCGCGAACGGGGCGAGACGCGCATCCACATCGCGGGGCAATTCACGTTGGAAGGCGACGAGCGCCTCGTTCGGTTCCGCGTAGACGAGCGGTAGGCGGGCGGATGCGCCGACCAGACGGTGGGCGGGGACGGTGATGATGCGGTGTTCCATGGGGGTGCTCCCTTCGATCGTGAGGTGAAATCGCAGGCGGGACTGCGCGCGCACGGGTGCGCCGCGCCGCACCTCGTCGGGGGTCGCGCCGTGCACGGCGACGAAGGCCCGACGGAACGACTCGGCCGAGCCGTAGCCGTACCGCACGGCGACGTCGACGACCGTGTCGCCGGCGACGACGTCAGCGGCCGCGAGCGTCATGCGGCGGCGCCGCACGTATTCCGAGACGGGCATGCCGGCCAGCGCGCTGAACACTCGGCGGAAGTGGAACTCGCTCGTGAGGGCGCGGCGCGCGAGCTCTGACACGTCGACGTCGCCGGCGAGCGTGCGCTCGATGGTGTCGAGGGCGTCGTTCCAGCGGTCGAGCATGGGTTGCCTCCTGCGGTGGGCGACCGCGGGCGGGGTTTCCGCCCGCGGCTGTGCACCACGCTACGGATGCAAGGCGCTGATCAGGGAGATGATCGGTGCCCGCATTGGTCGCCTACGCGACCGCGGTTCCTTCGAGCTCGACGAGCTGGCCGGGCACGGCCAGCCGCGTGACGCCCAGCATCGTGGTTGTCGGGGTCACGCCTGCCGCGGCGAGACGACCCGCGAGGATTCCGTAGTGCGGAAAGAGCGCGTCGACGTCAGTCGTGTACACATTCAGGCGCACCAGGTGGGCAAGAGTCATGTCGGCTGCCCGCAGTGTGGCCTCGACGTTATCGAGGGCGAGGGCGAGTTGCCCGGCGATGTCGCCGTCGTGCTGCGGCCGACCCGACTGGTCCATCGCGGTCTGTCCCGACAGGTACAGCGTGCGGCTCGCGCCGGTCACGAGCTCGCCCTGCGTGAAGCCCATGTCGAGTGACCAAGTGACGGGGTTGATGGGTGTGCGTTCCATGAGTGGTGGTTCTCCTTTGTTGGGTGACGCTTCGGTGACGCAGCGGGAGTGCCACGACGGTGTCGTCTCCCTGAGCTTTTCCGAGTAACACGACACCTAATGTCATGTTTTTCCGAAAAGATGACAGCATGCGTGCTGACCGCCTCGTGGCCCTCGTGCTGCTGTTGCGGCAGCGCGGGCGCATGACGGCCGCGCAGTTGGCGCGAGAGCTCGAGGTATCGCAACGGACGGTGCTCCGCGACATCGAGGCGCTCTCCACGGCGGGTGTGCCCGTATACGTCGACCGTGGTCGACACGGCGGGTTCTCCCTCCTGCCCGGATTTCGTACCGAACTCACCGGCCTTACCCACGACGAAGCACTCGCGCTCATCACCGCGGGAGCCGCACACGCCGAACGCGTGTTCGGGCTAGGCGCTGCGCTGTCGTCGGCCGTCCGGAAAGTCATCGACGCACTCCCCGACGCGCACCGAGCCACCGTCGACACGGCGACTGAGCGCTTTTTGGTCGACCCCGACAACGATCTGCTGTCGCGCCCAACCCGCGGCGATGACGCCGACCCCGCCATCCTGCGCGCAGTCCGACGGGCGGTATTGCAGGGGCGCCGCCTGCTGATCGAGTACGCGCCCCCGGGCTCGATGGCGCGGGAGCATCGCGTCGACCCGCTCGGCCTCGTCACGGTGCGCGACCGCACCTACCTTCTCGCGTTGCGCGACAGCGACGACCGTACGTATCTGGTCACGCGCATCCAGGGCGCTGAGGTGCTCGAGGAGGAGGCGCAGAGACCGTCCCGAACCGACCTGCAGGCGGCGTGGGAAGAACGCCGAACTCGATTCTTGGCGGATACGCGCATCACGGTCTCCGTTCGGATCGCCTCTCATCGGCGCGACGAGTTGATCGCCCACTCGCGCGGGCTGATATCAACTGAGGGGACCATCTCTGAGGTGGAAGCCGAAGTCGAAGCCGGGGACGACGAGATCCTCACAGTGGAATTCGACGACCTTCGTCACGCGGTGTGGGCGGTGTGGCAGCTCGATACAGCGGCCGAAGTGCTGGCACCGCCCACTGTGCGCGACGCCGTGGCGGAGCGGGTTCGCGCCATCGCCGCGCGGTACGCGCGCTAGTTGCCGGTGTCGGCCGCGCCGCTACGCGCGCGGCGGCGCCGTCGAATCGCGCACGACGAGGCTCGTCGCGAGATCCATGCGGGCGCTGCCCGGAGCATCCTCGCCGCGTGCCGCCGACAGCACGAGCTTTGCCGCCTCGACGCCCATCTGGCGTAGCGGTTGGTGCACGGTCGTCAGGCGCGGGCTCACCCAGCGGCTGAGCGGAATGTCGTCGTAGCCGACGATCGACACGTCGTCGGGCACGCTCAGCCCGAGCGAGCGGGCGGCCTCGAGGGCGCCGAGCGCCTGCAGATCGCTGCCGGCGAAGATCGCGGTCGGCCGCTCGGGTCGGTCGAGCAGGTGCAGCGCCTGCGTGCGGCCGCCCTCGACGTGGAAGTCGCCGAAGCGCACCCAGTCATTCTCGATCGTGAGACCCGCCGAGTTCATGGCCGAGCGGTAGCCGTCGAGGCGTGCGAGCGAGCACATCATGTCGCGCGGCCCGGTGATCGCGGCGATGCGGGTGTGGCCGAGCTCGATGAGGTGGCGGGTGGCGGCGAGGCCTCCCGACCAGTTGGCCGAGCCGACCGAGGGCACATCGGGGGAGGGGTCGCCGGCGGGGTCGACGATCACGAACGGAATCGCCCGCGAGCGCAGCCGTTCGCGCAGCTCGGGCGGGAGATCACTGAAGACGAGCACGACGCCGGCGGGGCGGCGGCGCAGAACGCCCTCGAGCCACTCGCTGCCGGGGGAGTGCCGGTCGCCCGTCACCGTGAGCACGACGCTCAGGCCCTGCTCTTTCGCGACCGACTCGACGCCGTCGATGAGTTCCATCGACCAGATG
>DASSWY010000302.1:0-6713 GCA_035704325.1 Microcella sp.
GTCGACCTGCTCGACCTGAGCCTGGTGCCAGCCTCTGAGTTCAGCGCCGCGGCGCTGTCGACCGAGGTCGACCAGCGCGGCGAGACCCGCGGTGCACTGCTCGACGCGGGCGCCTACGAGTTCATCCCGGCTGAGGAGACCGACACCGACACCGACACCGACACCGGTGCCGGCAACGAGGGCGGCGAGGCCGAGCAGGCCGAGCTGCCCCCGACCGGCCCCTCGGCCGCCACGGGCATGCTCGCCGGGCTCGTTGCGCTCTTCCTCGCCGCGGGAGCGGCGGCGGTCGGCGTCGCGCGTCGCGCCGTTCGGGCCACCCGCTAACGCATCCGACACACGAGCGGCCCCGCGGAGACATTCCGCGGGGCCGATCTCGTACGCCTCCGAACGATCCTGGCTAGACTCAGGCCTGCCACCCGGGGAGCGGGCCGATCCTGCCGACAGCGCCCCGATCATCCACACGAAGGAGTGCGGTGTGTCGTCACGCAAACGCGCCATGTCTCTGGCCGAACTCGCCCCCCAGGTCATCACCGGTATCGACGATCTGAAGGCGACATACGGCGACTGGCAGTCGCACGAGGCGACGCACGTCGACCCGCAGCAGGTCGAGTCGGTGCTCGGTGAGCTGATCGAGCGGCTCGACGCCGACTTTCCGTACTTTCACCCGCAGTACGCGGGCCAGATGCTGAAGCCTCCGCACCCGGTCGCGATGGCCGCCTACCTCGCGACGATGCAGATCAACCCGAACAACCACTCGATTGATGCGAGCCGCGCGACGACGCAGATGGAACACGAGGTGCTCGACCAGCTCGCCGCCATGTTTGGCCTGGGCGAGGACTACATGGGCCACCTCACCTGGAGCGGCACGACCGCGAACCTTGAGGCGCTCTGGATCTGCCGCGAGATTCGCCCGGGCGCCGCGATCGCGCACAGCGCCGACTCGCACTACACGCACTCGCGCATGGGCGAGGTGCTCGGCATCGAGACGGTGAGTATCCCGACCGAGGCCGACGGCCGCATGTCGCTCGACGCGCTCGAAGAGGTATTGCGCACCCGCGAGATCGGCGCCGTCGTCGCCACGCTGGGCACGACGGGGCTCGGCGCCGTCGATCCGCTCGCCGACATCATCCCGCTGGCCCGCCGGTACGGCGCGCGCGTGCACGTCGATGCGGCATACGGCGGCTTCTTCACGATCCTGCAGGGCGAGCTCGCCCCCGAGACGGCACGGCACTACGCGGCAATCGCGCAGGCCGACAGTGTCGTCGTCGACCCGCACAAGCACGGCCTGCAGCCCTATGGCTGCGGCGCGGTGCTCTTTCCCGACCAGTCGATCTTGCGCTTCTACCACCACGAGTCGCCGTACACGTACTTCGCGTCGACCGAGCGCCACTTCGGTGAGATCCAGCTCGAATGCTCGCGCGGGGGAGCCTCCGCCGCGGCGCTCTGGGCGACGCTGAAGGTCTTCCCGCTCACCATGGCGGGCCTCGGCGCCATCATCGCCCCCGGTTACCGCGCAGCCCAGGCGTGGCACGGGCTCATCAGCGAGAGCGACATCCTGCAGCCGTACCAGCGGCCCGAGACCGACATCATCACGTACCTGCCGCGGGTTCAGACGATGCGTCAGCTCGACGAGGTGTCGCACGCCATCTTCGAGATGGCGGCCGCGCCGGCCCGCCCGCAGCAGACGCATCTCGCGACGTACGTCGTGAAACCCGAACAGCTCCGGATGCGCGGCATCGCGATCGAGGACGACGCGCCCACCGCCCGCATCATGCGCAGCGTGCTGATGAAGCCCGAGCACGAGCCGTTGATTCCCGAAATGCACCACCACGTGTCGATGTGGTCACGCCGCGCGTACGAGCGGGTGCTCGCGGGGGAGGCGGCGCTCGGCGCCTAGCGGGTCAGCGCTGGGAGGGTAAGCCCTGAAGGCGTGAGCGCTGAGAACGTCAGGGCCTAAATCTCCGGGTCGGGCTGGGTGCGTTCGCGCACGCTCGAGGCCGACTTCGGTTCCGGAGCGTCCTCGCTGCTCGCCTCCGCATCCGTCGAGGGGCTCGCCGGTGTCGACGGCGGCGCCGCGACCGGTGCGACGACCGTAGCGGGCGCGACGGTGGGCGGCGCGACGGCGGGGGGCGGAGCGTAGGCGGCGGGCGCGAGCGCGGGAGCCGCGGCGGGCGCCGGAGCGGATGCCGGAGACGCGGCGGCGGGGGACTGCGGAGCGGGCGCCGGCGCGGACGGCGCGGGGCGCGCATCCTGAGCCGCGGCGGGCGTGCTGACGCTGCGCTCGTGGTCGGAGTTCACGCGGGCGGTCTCCCACTCGACCTGCTCAGCGACGAGTCGCTGCTCGTCGGGGTCGGCCTCGTACTTCCAGCGCTCGAGGTCGGCACCGAACAGCTTCTTGGCGCGGCGCGGCTTCTCGTTCCACGCGATGAGGCGGTCGCGATACTCGGCGAGCGTCTGCTGGGCCTGGAAGGAGAACCCGGCGGAATTGCGCTTCATGTCTTCGAGCTGGTGAGCTGACCAGTTCGCGGCGAGCGCGGCGCCGGGTACGGGCAAGAGACGGATGCGCGTCTCGGCTTCCCCGATCAGGTGGTCGACCTGAACGCGCTCGACGGTGCCGATCGCGTTCCAGCTGGCGGCTTTTCGGCCGGCGAGCACGAGGCCCTGCACGGCGGCCGTCAGCGCGTCACGTTGATACTGCGCGATGACGCGCTTGGTCGACCCCCGGCCGATCAGCGCCGCAATGATGCCGGCGACGACGATGGCGACGGCGGGCACGATCGCCGTGGCGACCACCTGCTGCCCTTCGTCGCTGGCCAGCCAGTCGATGATGTCGTTCCCCCAGTTCATGCGGGAAGGCTACCCCCGTGTAGGGGTCAATCCGCGGACGCCTCGCGGGCGGCGATTGTCGTAATGGGACCGGTATCGAGAGCGAGGTCGGCATCGACCACGGCACGCTTGCCGACGCGGGCGGTTTGAGCCAGCACGATTCCGACGAGCACGATGGCCGCGCCGATGATCTGCACGGGGCCGAGCGCCTCGCCGAGCCACACCCAGGCGACGGCGAAGGCGAAGATCACCTCGCTTGACGCGACGATACCCGCGGCGGTTGCGGGCAGGTGGCGCAGGGCCGCGAGGCTGAGCAAGAACGGCGCAAACGACCCGAGGACGACGTTCCAGAGGAGGGGAACCAGCATCGGCACGGTCGCCTCCCCGAGTACGCCACCGAGATCGACCGGGGTCGCGAAGATCGAGGGGTCGAGCTCCCACCAGCGGCTGACGAACGCCCAAAAGATCGCGGCGATCAGCATGGTCCAGAACGACACGGCGAGCGGTGACGTTTTGGACACCTGGCGCTCGCCCACCAGGAAGTAGGTGGCGAGACAGACGGCCGCGGCAAGCGCCAGCAGCACACCGACAACGTTGAGCGTGCTCGACCAAATCTGCGCGACCACGGCGAGGCCGGCGAGCACCAGCACGATCGCGATCCAGAGCCTCGCCTTCACGGGCTCACGGAAGATGAAGTACGCAACGAGCGCCACAAACAGCACGGCGAGATACTCGAGCAGCAGCGCGATGCCGACCGGCAGAAGCTGCACCGCGGCGGCGTATGTCGCCTGCAGAAGCGCCACGCCCACGATGCCGAGCACGATGAGCACCGGCCACTGTTGCTTCGGCACCCGGAAGGCCCGCCGCTCGATGATGAGCAGTACCGCGCCCGCAATCAGTGCGGTGCCGACCAGCCGAAACTGGGTGACCTGCGCGGGGCTCAGCCCCGCCTCCATCGTCAACTTCGTGACGCTGCCATTTGCCCCGAACAGCACAGCGGCGATTAGGGCGTAGACGTACCCCACCTAGCGCCTGGACCCGGTGCCGTGAACCGCGAGAGGTTCGATGCGGGCCAGGGTCTCGTCATCGAGTGCGGGGCCGTTGAGGGCGTCGAGACTGTCGTCGAGCTGTGCGACGCTCGACGCACCGATCAGGGCGCTGGTGACCTGCTCGTGGCGCAGCACCCACTGCAGGGCCAGCTGCGCGAGGCTCTGCCCGCGGTCGTCGGCAATGGACTGCAGGGCGCGCACCCGCTCGAGGTACACGTCGTCGATGTGCTCGGGCGTGATCCAGCGCCCTTCGGCGGCGCGCGACCCCTCGGGCACACCGTTCAGGTATCGGTTTGTCAGCAGCCCCTGCGCCAGCGGCGAGAACACGATCGACCCCATGCCCGTGTCGCTGAGAGCATCGAGCAGCTCGTCCTCGATCCAGCGGTCGAACATGTTGTAGCGCGGCTGGTGAATGACAAGGCGCAGCCCCAGGTCGAGGGCGATGTCGTATGCCTCGCGGGTCTGCTCAGCGGAGTAGTTCGAGATGCCGGCGTACAGCGCGCGGCCGCTCGACACGGCGGTGGCGAGAGCCCCCATGGTCTCTTCGAGAGGCGTGTCGGGGTCGGGGCGGTGCGAGTAGAAGATGTCGACGTACTCGAGCCCCATGCGAGTGAGGCTCTGGTCGAGCGACGACAGCAGGTACTTGCGCGAGCCCCACTCGCCGTACGGCCCCTCCCACATGTAGTAGCCGGCCTTCGTCGAAATGATCAGCTCGTCGCGGTGGGCCCGAAAATCGTCGGCGAGGATGCGCCCGAAGTTCGTCTCGGCCGAACCCGCCGGCGGCCCGTAGTTGTTCGCCAGGTCGATGTGCGTGACGCCCCGATCAAATGCCCGACGGATGATCGCCCGCTGGGTCTCGATCGGACGATCGTCGCCGAAGTTGTTCCAGAGCCCGAGCGAGATGCGGGGCAGCTTCAGGCCGCTCGCACCACATCGCGCGTACTCGAGACGGTCGTAGCGATCGGGGGCAGCGACGTAGCTCATGGCGTCACTCTAGCTTTGCCTGCGTACCATGACCGCATGCGCACTTTTCACCTCGCTGGCGGCTGTTTCTGGTGTCTCGACGCGGTCTACCGCGTTCTCGATGGGGTTCACGACGTGATCTCGGGCTACACCGGCGGTAGCCTTCCCAACCCGAGCTACGAGCAGGTCTGCACGGGCACCACGGGCCACGCGGAGGCGGTCAAGGTGGTGTTCGATCCCGAGGTGATTCCGGCCGACGTGATCCTCGACGTTTTCTTCACGCTGCACGACCCGCGCCAGCTGAATCGCCAGGGCGCCGACGTGGGCACGCAGTACCGCTCGGCGATGTTCTACACCGATGACGAAGAGCGCGCGCTGTTCGAGGCTGCCCGCGACCGGGCGGACGACACCTGGGGCGGCGGAATCGTGACCGAGCTCTCGCCGCTCGGCTACTGGTACGACGCCGAGGAGTACCACCAAGACTTCTTCGCCAAGAACCCCGGCCAGGGTTACTGCCTCGCGGTGGCGCTCCCGAAGGTCAACAAGGTGCGACAGTCCTACGCGCCGTACCTGCGCTCCCGCTAGCCTGCGCCCCGCCTGAGAACACTGGCTGAGAGGCCGGGCAGCGGAGTACCGTCGCGGGTGCACCGAAGCGTCCCTGCGGACGAGAGGAGAGCATCCATGACCGACACCACGAAGGACTACGACCAGACGTGGGTTGCCGTTGCCGAGTCGGGAGCCGTCGGCTCGATCTTGCGCGACGGTGACGACTACTCCGTGCGACTGCGCGACGAGGATGCGCTGCGCGGCCCGTTCGACTCGCTCGAGGCCGCAAAGAGCGCGCTTACCGCGTTGCTCGGTCCGGGAGCAGACCGCCCCGACTTCCGCGAGCACTGACGCGCTGCCAACGGGGAGTCGCCGTCCTCCCTCACACGAGCACTGGCGTCGCGTGAGTTGACAGTCTGCGTCGCGTCTCGCTGGTGCGGGTGCGCGCTTGCCATGGTGTGCCGCGGACGCCGGGCCTTCCCGGCACGAACGGCCCGGCGTCCTCCGCATTCACCGTCAGGAGGACACCATGACCGACACCATCACCGTTACCGGGCTCGTCGCCACCGAGCCGCGCCACATCGAGACCGAGACGAAGCTGACCATCACCTCGTTCCGGCTCGCGTCGAATCAGCGTCGCTACGACCGCGCCACCAACTCGTGGATCGATGGCGACACCAACTGGTACACGATCACCGCCTTTCGCCAGCTCGGCATGCACGCGGCCACCAGCCTGCGGAAGGGTGACCGCATCATCGTCACCGGGCGCGTCCGTCAGCGCGAGTGGGAGAGCGAGAAGGGCAAGGGCATCACCTTCGAGATCGATGCTGACGCCCTCGGTCACGACCTCACGTTCGGTCGCTCAACATTCACCCGCACGGTGAAAGCCAGCGACGCGTCCGCGAAAACCTCTGAGGGGTCCGACGGCGCTGGCACGTTCCCGACGTCCCCCGAGGCGTCCTCCTCGGCGGATGCACGCCTCGTCTCCGTTCCCGACGACACGACCGCAGACGAGGCCGATACGCCGTTTTGAGCTCACCGTAGACCCGCACGATCACACGCCCCGCATCCGAAAACCGGTTGCGGGGCGTGTGGGTGTCGCTCGAACCGTCAGCGAACCCGAATTTCGCCGCGCTGCCACATGCGCACCGCTGCGACGCGCGGGTTCGCGGAGTCGCTCGTGTCGATACCGAGCGCGTCAAACAGGCGATGCAGCATCGTCTCGACCGCCCGCACCGAGGTGCCTCGATGATCGGCCAGAGCCTTGGTTGATGCCCCCTCAGCGAGCATGCGCAGCACCTCGGCCTGGGCTGCCGTGACCACCGGGAC